>JAVQRZ010000252.1:0-2198 GCA_033582115.1 Candidatus Korarchaeum sp.
TGGACCTCTCGGCCACCCCCGCCGACCCTTACTTAAGGTTGGAATCATATTTAATCATTGCATATGATCTCCACACATCAAGATCCTTCAATATCTAGGAGATAAAGAGAGATAGATATATCTCTTATTAGAAATTCCTAAGATATTTTTACAATTAACCTACTGAGATTTATTTTTATTCTCAATCTCTACTTCAGTAATCAAGCGACTCCTCCAAGTACTCTCTGAATGTTTTTCAAAGAGCTTTACATACATCTCTCCTCGAGTTAGCTTAAATCTAAGCTTAAATTACCAAAAGAGACCTTCTCGCACTATAGCGAATTTGATTAGTAATAGAAGATCTTTCTCATTGTCCGAGGTATCTCTCTGAAATCACTAACGGTGAAGTAACTCCCTCCTCCAAGTCTGGCTATACTCTTGCAGAGAGCGAATCCCTTCGAGTTCCTCCTCTCGGAAGTATATATCACATTTAGGTTCTTGAACCTATTGGCTACATTTCTCGGGTCCTCGCCAACATTGTACTCACCATCCGTTATGAGGAGAAACCTCGGGTCCCTCAGGCGGTAAGAGAGCTCTAACCCTTTCTTGAGACCCCCCGATATGTTCGTGTATCCAAGGGGTACTAGATCTAGGACCTCCTCAATCACCTTAAGCGAGCTCTTGTTATCCATAGGGGATTTTATAACGAAGGCACTACTGTTGAACCCAATAACACCGTACTTCTCTCCTCTCAGCTTATGCGAGGTTATAGCAGCTATCATCATAGCTACGAGGATCTTCCTACCGGTCATAGAACCACTCGAGTCTAGAATAATTATTATGGGCCTATTCCTCTTGCTCTTCGTTGAAGCTACTATATCTCTGTAACTAACTTCCTCAACCTTCTTACATTCCTCAGAAATTCTCTCGATGGTCCTCTCTAGGTCGAATTCCATACCCGGTGAGTAAGGTAATGAGTAGTCCTTGGAGTCTGTTGGGAAACCCTTAGCGTCTCCTGAGGAGATCTTTATCACAACTTTAGCCACTAGTCTCCTGAATAACTCCCTTGACCTCTCGTTCAGCTTCCACCTGACCTGTCTGTAGAGTCTCACAGCGGTCTCAGGATCCCTCTCCATAGAGATCAATGCTTTCTCCGGGAACCCGCCTTCGGAGATAGACTCAGCTACTAATATCTGGCTGTAATTTGATAGGTTTAAGAGGCCCCTTAAATCACCCTCTATCAAGTAGTAATTAGCTAATTTCCTCATTCTCTCGAAATCTAGGCTCTGAAAGTCTCTCTGTGCTTGGAAACTTAAGCTATTTGGTTTAAAGGTCATCGGGACCTTTGAAGGTCCCTCTGAGTAGGAAAATCCAACTTATATCCGTTTAAGATAGATCTGACGAGATCCCTTACGAGACTCTCCTTGTCAATACTGGAGTCACTTGTTTCGATCCTCTGAGGCAAGGTCATCAACGCTGAAGTGTACCACTTCTCGTCCCCACCGTCAATCAAACTAGTTATCTTAGCTAGGTCTATTGAGGATCGGATGGAGCATCCTCTCAATATGTTCGGATGTTCTCTGGTCTTCCTGACTATATCAACACTTATCTCAGCGGTTCTATCGTCCACCTCCGGAACATGCGTCTTGACTATCTCGATCTCCTCATCTCTGCTCGGATATCCGAGCTTTACTAAGACGAATCGGTCCTTTAGCGCCTCTGACAGTCTATAAACCCCAATGTCCTCTTCCGGGTTCTGCGTGGCTATTATCAAGAACCCTTCCTTAGCCCTCAGCGTACCGAGGTGCGGGATCTGTATTATACCCTCATCCATAGCTGGTAATAATGCGTTCTGAGCGGATTCAGGAAGCCTGTTCAACTCATTTATGAATAGTATAGAGCCTGATAATGCGGCTTTGGTGAGAGGTCCCGGAATAAACGCTTCCTCAACGTACCCCATCCTGAGGACTGCTGGAGGGTCCCAGTGCCCTAAGAGCTTGCTCTCATCCAACCTCTCATCGCCGTCAACTCTCACGAAATCTCTGCATAGGTATTCTGCGAGAGCTCTTGCGAGTAAGGTCTTACCCACACCAACGGGTCCCTCTAACAGAATATGCTTACCGCTTCTTACAGCTATTAACATCTTTAGAAGCTCATCTCTCCTTCCAACGATCTTGAAGCATCTTCTTATTTCCTCAACTTCCTTCTGCAGTCCTGTC
>JAVQRZ010000253.1:0-1913 GCA_033582115.1 Candidatus Korarchaeum sp.
CTGACAGGGGTCACGCTCAGTAGCGAGATCAGGAGAAGCAGTAAGAAGATAGGTAGAGGCTCTCTCACCATAACTAAAAATAGAGAGAGTTTTCAATAAAAATTTTAAGGACCGTAGCTCCTCAAGACGTCCTCCTCAGGCGGAGGAGAGGAGATGAGCCCCTTCTCTAAGAGGAGCTTCGCAGCTTCTCTAGCGTTCCTGATTATGTTCACAGCTCTCTCATAGAGCTCCTCTCTACTGAGGATCCTCCTAGCGACTCCCTGCTTTATCGACTGTTCAGCTGCTGCAACAGCTTCTATTGGATAGACCTCCCAATCGTCCATCGTAGGCAGTATGTAGTCCTCACGCAGCCCCTTCTCCTCAGCGAACTTAGCTAGAGCATCACCAGCAGCTATGCACATCTCATCAGTAACGGTCTTAGCTCTTACATCCAAAACCCCTCTGAAGATGGCCGGGAAGGACAAGCTATTGTTAACCTGATTCGGAAAGTCGCTCCTACCCGTAGCCACTATCTTAGCTCCGGCCTCTTTCGCCTCCCAAGGCCATATCTCAGGTATTGGGTTAGCGCATGCGAAGACTATTGGGTCTTTGTTCATCAATTTTATCCACTCCTGCTTTATGACACCAGGTCCTGGCTTGCTAGCCCCCACTATAGCATCAGCTCCCTTAAACGCCTCCTCTATCGTCTTATTGTTCTCCTTGTTAGTCTTCATAGCTAAGTCGTACTTCCACTTGTCCTCAACCTTCATTTGCTCTATGTCAGACCTGTCCCTGTGGAGCGGACCTACGGTATCTACGAGTACTAAGTTCCCGGGTGGTACTCCCGCTGTTATGAGCACTATAGCTGTCCTCACGTTAGCTGCACCCGCTCCGTAGAGTACTATTTTCGAATCTTTCATCTTCTTACCTACGAGCTTGAAAGCGTTAACAAGTCCTGCATAGGTCACAGTGGCAGTTCCCTGTTGATCGTCATGCCAGACCGGTATCTGGAGCCTTTTCCTAGCTTCTTCAAGCACGTAATAGCACTTAGGCTTCTCTATATCCTCTAAGTTGATCCCTCCGAAGTTAGGCTCTATCCATTCTAGCAGTTTTATCATATCATCTGGGTCGTGAGTTCTCACTACTAGAGGGAAGGCATCGACACCACCTAAGTACTTGAACAAGAGGGCCTTACCCTCCATCACGGGGAGACCTGCCTCAGGCCCTATGTTACCTAAACCTAGGACCCTGGTTCCATCGCTCACCACAGCTACGTAGTTCCACCTGTTGGTTAAGAAGAACGACTTATCTGAATCTTTCTTTATCTCCCTGCATGCAGCTGCTACTCCAGGAGTATACCATATGGAGAAGTCATCCAAGACCCTTATCGCACATTTAGGCATTACCTGAACCTTCCCCTCATAAAACTGATGGTAGGGAACGGCTAACTTGGATGGCTTCTCCGCCTTCTTGAGGAGCTCCTCAACATTAGGCTTGTGCTCGGGCATAAGTATCGCCATATTTTTAATGACATAGAAAGTTAAATAGTTTACTATCAAAAGAGAGTAGCAAACTATGGTAAAGTGACGAATTTAGAACATCTAATTAGTGAGATTTCCAATAAAGATATTTAGCTTATGTCCTAATGTAGTAAAATGATCAATATATAAGATGTCATCCCTACATCGTACCTAGCCCCAGGGTTAATGATCCAATGGGTGAAGTCATCTGTATTGCTTCCAGCGGATTCAAAGACGCGAAGCTAATTATACTTACTTTCGATCAACTATCTTCTATCAATATTAATTACTAGTAGTTCCTTGCGGGATAACTATTTAAAATTATCAGAATTAGTAGGTCGTATGGAGTTAAATATTTTTAGTGAAGGTATCATCGCGAGACCATTGATCCATTGAACTGTCAGAAGGCATATT
>JAVQRZ010000254.1:0-2897 GCA_033582115.1 Candidatus Korarchaeum sp.
CTTTAAGGCCCTCTCCAAAGCCTCTTCCCCCCTGATCCCCAAGTACTTCAACCCAAGGCAGATGTTCTCCATCAAGGTCATCCAAGGGAGGAGCCTATCCTCCTGGAAGACCAAGCTTGCCCTACCTCCCCTCCACACCTCTCCATCATCAGCTCTCTCTAAACCTGCGAGTATCCTGAGGAGCGTCGTCTTACCGCAAGCATTAGGGCCCACAACTCCTAGGATCTCGTTCCTCTCCAACGCTAGACTAACACCATTCAAAACAGGTTCGCTGAAGTTCTTCCTTATGTTAAACGCTTTTAGTACTACCTCAACCATCTCCTCGACCTCTCCTCGATATACCTTAAGATCAAATGATCCACTGCTACCACTAAGATTATGAGGAGGAGCGACCAAGCTAGAACACCTGTAACGTCCACGAGGTTGTATGATCTCATTATCATATATCCTATACCCCCACTTGAACCGAAGGCTTCTGCAACAACGCTTATCCTCAAACCCAACCCTATCGCGACTCTCGAACTGGATATGAGTACGGGCAGCGAGCTAGGTATTATGACATCGAAGTACTCATCAGCAGGGCTCCCACCTAGGGATCTAACCATCTCCAGGAGCCGTTCATCAACGGAATCGAGGGATGCAGAGACTGCGGAGAGTAGCTGAGGGAAGGTGACAGCAGCCACGACTAAGATCGGGGACAAAGGGCTTAAGATACCCACGGTCGACACTAGGACTAGGGACCATATCAAAGCTGAGGTGCTATTGAAGATTGAGCATAAACCGTTCGAGAACCCTCTGGCTACGTAGGACCTATGAGAGACCACCCCTAATGCGAGCGATGATATCAGGGCAAGTGAGAAACCTGAGATGCTGTTGAAGAGAGTCAGAGTTACGTGAGATAGCACCTTCTCACGTTCTAAGTGTATTATGTATGCTGTAACATCCCGAGGTGATGGGAGCGTACCTGAAAGGGAGAGAATGACCCAAGCTGAAAATAGAGTGAAGAGGGATAATAATTCACCTAATCTCAGCGATCTCTCGAGGAATAACAATTAAATTAACCCTCCCAAAAGGCCCTACTCTTTAGCTCCTCAAGGGAATTATCGTCCCCCTCGATGTAACCTCCCATTAAAGCTAGCTTCCAAGCAGCTACTATCTCGTCCTCGTATTCCCTTAGGTCCCCTCTGAGCACCTTCACCCTGCTTAAGAGGACTCTTATCTCCTCATCACTCAGACCGTAGAGCTTCTTGAAGGCTTGCGGAGCTTCATGACTCCACTTAGCAGTAACATCGTTCCTGAGACTTAAAAGATCGCGAAGCTCCTGTTTAGCTAGGATCTCCTCCCTAGCCACCCAAACGAGCATTACGACATCCCCTCCAGCGTACTCCTTCGATAGGTTGATGAAATCCAAGTACTCGTATCCTCTGACGATGAGTTTAGAGACCAGAGGCTCCCAACAGAGCACTGCATCTACGTCTCCTCTTTCGAATGCCTGGACTAACTGAAGTGGAGGGGCATCCACAACCCTTATCTCATCTGAACTCAGACCAGCTAGCTTAACGTAAGATAAGAACATAGCGTATGTCCCACTAGCCGTTGTAGCTCCTAGCTTCTTCCCCTTCAATTCGTTCAAATCTTTAACTCCTACTATCGCTTGATTCTGGAGCATATCGGCCGCTACTATCTTCAAATCCTTATCCTTGAGAGCGAACTTAGCATACATTTCTGATGTTATCAAAGCGGCATCAACTTCTCCCTTGCTTAACGCCTGCGCTAAGTCAAGGGATTTATCGAATCTTATCACATCTATCCAGCTCACCCTACCCTCGATGAGATCTAAGGTGCTTATCCCCCCTTGGATTGTGCCTATTATTATCTTTCCTTTTGTCGGTTCTTTAGGAAGTAATATAAACACTAGAGAGATAGCCAAAGCGACTAATATTAATAATAGCAGGATATTAGCTTTCCTCAAGGAATCCCCTAATCACGCTGCTCGACTACATAAATAAATTATTTTCCCTACTAACAACTTCTAAAATAACTGACTAGAGGAAAATACCATTAAGATAACTAATTACAATCTCACTGTTTGTGGAATGATGCTAAGAAATGCTTCCATTTAAATTAGGGAAATTTCCTTTCAACATTCCTCCGAGCTGTTGTCATGATCTTAGCGATTATGGGGAAAGTATGTAGGTTACGTAGAGCATTATGTAAATCACACCTAGTGAATATGAGAACACCACGAGGAACTTATCCTTATTACTCAACTTGAGCTCCCTGTACCAGGTGTGACATCTCTCCTCCCCGAAGCCCCTGAGCTCCATTGAGTCCGCTATATCGTATATTGATAGAGTAGCGGATATCGTGACGGGAACTACTAGAGGAACAACCGTTAGGATCCTAGCTAGAGGGTTCCTCCCTCCTCTCGGCCTGAAGCCTCTAGCCATCTGAGCCTCAAGGGTCTTACTCATCTCAGCTATGAACTCCGGTACGTATCTAAGAGCTAGCTGTATCACGTAAGCAGCTCTGTATGGAAGGCCCATCTGACCCAGAGCTGGGGCGTAGAGGTTAGGGGGTGTGGTGAACACTAGAGTAACTGTGACTAAAGCTAAAGAGAGGAACTTCATTATGGGCATTATAGCTCTCCTTATAACATCAGGGGACTTTAAGCTCTCTGTAATAGGGCCCTCACTGTAGAGCAGCACTATGGTGAGGTAGTTAAGTAGCGAGAGCACTAATATTATTATCAGGATGAACTTCCAGGTAGCTTTGGTCTTGCTCCAGGGCAGCTTAGCTAGGGAGTAAAAGATAATAGAAATCAGGAGTAAGGGTAAAACTAAAAGTATGTGGAAAGATAAAGTAAGGCTCAAAACCATAAAAAGAGTAAAAGTGAG
>JAVQRZ010000255.1:0-5669 GCA_033582115.1 Candidatus Korarchaeum sp.
GGGAAGGTTTTTATAAGAATTAGATTAATCTAACTTTGGTTAGAGGATGGTGCAAGTAGCCCTGTCCAGCTTGAGACCCAGGGAGAAAGGGAGGGTTGTCTCCATAGCGGGTGGTCTTGGCGTCGCTAGGAGGTTGATGGAAATAGGGGTACTGCCTGGTGAAGTAGTGGAGGTCTTGTCTAACTCCTTCGGGCCAGTAGTCATCAGGACGAGAGGCGTTACGTTCGCCTTAGGCAGGGGACTAGCCTCCAAGGTCCTAGTGGAGGTGGTGAGTTGAGCGAATTCCTGGTCGCTCTAGCAGGCTCTCCTAACGTGGGGAAGAGCACTCTCTTCAATAGGATAACAGGTGGGAACGTTCAAATCGCTAACTGGGCTGGGGTAACCCTCCAGAAGTTCGAGGGGGCGTTGAGCTACGGAGGGGCGAGGCTGAAGATCGTCGATCTACCAGGGACCTACAGCCTCTCAGCTAGGAACGTTGGGGAGAGGATAGCTAGGGAGTTCATACTCAAGGAGAAGCCTGATGTCTTAGTCCTAGTAACAGATGTTACTTCATTGGAGAAGTCCCTCTACTTGGTGGTCAACGCTCTCGAGCTCTACAGCAGGGTGGTGCTCGCTCTGAACATGATGGATGTCGCTGAGAAGAGGGGAATTCAAGTGAACGTAGAGGGATTGGAGAGAGGGCTAGGGGTTCCAGTGGTCCCCATATCGGCTTTAAAGGGGATAGGTATAGGGAAACTGCTCGGGGAAATCATCGAAGTCGCTGAAGGTAGAGCAGGGAGGAAGGAGCCTCTAAGGGTTGACTACGATGGGTTGGAGAGGTTCATAGCTAAGCTGGAGCGTAAACTCAGCGAAATAGGTTTCGAGAGGCACCTCTGCAGGTGGGCTGCGGTAAGATTGCTGGAAGGAGACGAGGTCCTGATGGGAGAACTCTCAGAGAAGCATCCAGAGGTCGCTAATGAGGTAATGAAGATGCGGGAGGAAGTTAGGGTAGAGTTAGCAACAGATCCTGAGAGCTTAGTCATATCCTCTAGGTACGAGTTCATAGAGGATGTCCTGAGGGAGAGCGTCAGTAGAGAGGTTATATCCAGACCTCTCATAGAGGAAGCTCTGGATAGCTTGCTGCTTCACCCGATCGCAGGTCCTGTAGCCTCAGTTGCGATTATGCTGCTGACCTTCTTCGCGGTATTCACACTGAACATGGGTTTTCCAGCTAATATAATCCTCAGGGTCTTTGGGTTCGAGGAACTATCGGACCTAATCGAGGAGTATAATCTCACAGGATTGCTAGGTTCCCTGTTCGACTCAATATCCTCTGGAGTAGGGTCCCTGCTCTCGTCACTTAAGCTCGATGACTTCCTAGTGAGATTGCTCTCAGAAGGTGTCATAGGCAGCTTGGGGACCTTGTTCTCATTCATTCCACTCCTTCTGATAACATACTTAGTCTTAGGAGCCCTTCAGGACAGCGGGGTCCTTCCAAGAGCTGCTACTTCCTTGGACAACTTCTTCAGGAGGTTCGGTCTCAGTGGGAAAGCGTTCTTCCCAGCCGCCCTAGGTTTAGGATGCAGTGTCCCCGGTGTAGTGGCTTGCAGGGGCCTCGAGGACGAGGAGGAGAGGCTCGTGGTGAGCATATCTGAACCGTTCATCCCCTGTCAAGCTAAGCTCATAGTCCTGTTGGCTGTAACGGCTGCAGCTTTCCAGAATCCAGTACTTCAAGCGTCCCTGATAGTTTCAATATACCTGTTAGGTATTCTAATATTCCTCCTATCATCTAAGATCCTCAGAAGGCTACTTTTTGGAGTGAAGGAGGTACCTGATTTACTCATAGAACTCCCCCCCTACCGAATACCGAGCTCGAGGGTAATATGGTGGTTCGTAAAGGCTAACACGCTCCAATTCCTCAGGAAGGCTGGTATGATAATATTCACCTTAGGTATCTCCTCTTGGTTGCTCTTGAACACAGGTCCCTCAGTTCACCTTAACGACGTATCAGAAAGCTTTGCTTCCATCTTAGGTAGCTTTCTAGCTCCATTCCTCTTCCCAGTTGGGTTAGCTGACTGGAGGTTCGCTTTAGCTTTGGAAGCCGGCCTCGTATCAAGGGAAAGTTTATTAGTGATTTTCTCCTCAATAGCAAACACCCCTGATCCCGTGAGTGCGATAAGGGAAATAGGGATAACCCCTCTTAAAGCTGTATCTCTATCCCTCCTGATGAGCTTCTACGTCCCCTGTTTAGCTACGCTATCTACGATACTATCAGAACTTAGGAGGGTTAAGTACGTCGCAATAGCGGTCATGATGGAGCTAGTAGTAGCTTTCCTCCTCTCCTCGCTTATCTACCTAGGAGGATCAGCCTTAGGGTTCAAGTGAACCTTATATCCTCCCCTCTCGAGTACAGCATGATGGATGAACTGGATATCAGTATAATGAGCGAACTCGTGAGGGACGGGAGGATAACAGTTAGCGACCTCGCGAAGAAGTTAGGTGTACCTAGGACTACACTAGATTCGAGGATAAGGAAGCTAGTGGAGTCAGGGTTCATAAGAGGGTTCACAGCTATTCTAGATCACAAGAAGATAGGGTACTCGATAACAGCTTTCGTCCTCGTTCAGATAAGGAGGAGGAAGCCGGAGCAGGACAGGTCGAATCAGGAGATATTCATAGAGGAGATAGGGAGGGAATCGGAAAGTAGAGATGACCTTCCTTGGGTAGAGGAGGCTCACATAATAACTGGAGACTACGATATCCTGCTCAAGGTTAGAGCTAGGGATATGGACGAGCTCACTAGGTTCCTGATAACTGAGCTAGCGAGACACCCTGACGTCGAGAGGACTCACACGCTAATGGTCCTAAAGAGTCCTTACTCAGGGCTAGCTCCTCTGAGGAAATCGTTTTCCCCTTAACTCCCTCAGTAGGGGTATCTCCCTCTCCAGCTCAGGAGTCACTAGCTCCCAGAGTATCTTGGGTTCGCTGAAGCGTCCCGTCCTGATGACCCTAGTCGGCGTCACTATCAAGCTCACTGGCATATCATGACCCTCCATAGGGACTCCCCCTACTACCTGAAGGTCATGAACTGTGGTAGCGATCGGGGTATCCCTTCCGATAGCCCCTATCTCCCCCAATATCCCGTACTCCAAGTCAGAGTAGCCATGCCCCTTACCGACCCTCCCCCCTCTCTCATCCACGGCTACAGAGCCCGTGACCTTGAGATCGACCTTAGGGACATCTAAACCTACTTTCCTCCCGTACTTGAATGCTCCAGATATTGTTGAAGCTTCGTAGTGCCTTCCAGCAGGTATACCCTTTGGATCGAGGATGAGGAACCCCTCCCTGAGCCTAGGGGTTGCCATAACGACGATCTTCCCTTGAGAGAGACCTAGATACCTTACGTGCCTCTGCGGGGAGTCGGGGTTAACGAAGATCACCTCAGCCCTCTCCCACTCCTCCTGAAAGCTCAGCTTCCTAGCAGCTTCCTCAGCTTCTGAGAAGTTCGGTATCCTCCCCTTCACAGGCTTGGGGAAGAGAGCAACCCCTCTCTCCTCCATGACCCTCCAGATGAGTTTCCTCAACATCTCCTTCTCTTCCCTCAAGCTCATGAGCTCTCCCCAGGGAGCTTAAGCTCCCACAAGATTATAATACCGAAGCTCCAAGGAAGCCGGGTGCGATGATTGAGCCAAAGGGAGAGGATATTAGAGGTCCTGATGAGCTCTCAGGAACCCCTCTCGGTTGAAGATATAGCTAGGCAGCTTGAACTCGACCCTAGGGAGTCTAGGGAGATATACAGCCATCTAGAGCATGTAGCCAGGACAGCTAGGGCTAAGTACGGGAAGACCCTCCTGATGGAGCCTCCCCAATGTAGGAAGTGCGGTTACGTCTTCAAGGACCTAAAGAAGCCTAGGAAACCGAGCAAGTGCCCTAGGTGCGGGAGCGAGTGGATATCACCTCCTAGGTTCACGATCAAGTGAGCGACATCAGGTCGACCAGAGTGTCCCTCATCGCTATGACTACGCTCTCCCTGACGTTCTCGAGCTCACCGTGAGCATTACTCTCGAGCTCTATAGTGCCTAAAGATACTGTTGGGATCCCTCTTCTAGCGAAAACGAAGCCATCATTAGCTCCTAGCGAACCAGCTATCGTCCTAGACCCGAAGTGCTTCTCGTAGCTATCTAAGACTTCTCTGACGAAGTCGTTAGCAGGTTCTGTCATCCACCCCGGGTTGAACGTTTCCTTCACCTTGACCTCGACCTCAGCCCCTAGCTTGCAGGAAGCAACACTCACAGCAGCTAGGAGCTTTTCTATAACCTCCTCCTTCGATTCATCAGGGATGAACCTTAAGTCGAAGCCTAACTTAGCCTCGCTAGGGATGACGTTGTTTTGAGTTCCAGCTTCCATCTTAGT
This sequence comes from Candidatus Korarchaeum sp., assembly GCA_033582115.1. Classification (GTDB taxonomy): domain Archaea; phylum Korarchaeota; class Korarchaeia; order Korarchaeales; family Korarchaeaceae; genus Korarchaeum. The sequence continues at coordinate 4,393 of JAVQRZ010000255.1, forward strand.
GATACTGAACCTACCCCAGAGCTTAGGCACTGGTGATCCAGGCGGCGATGGTATCATCGAGAGCCTTGAGGAGTGAACTTGCGAGAAGCCTGTTAGCAAATCATCAGCGAGCTTCACAGCTAAGTGAACAGGGTTCAGAGCAACGAAGGGTCTTCCAGCATGACCTCCCCTTCCCCTGACTACGATATCCCCATGTACGACACCGCTAGCCCCTATCCCAACGAAGTCAGGAGCTGCATCTATTACGATCGCAGCATCAGGTTCGACTCCTGCTTCCCTAAGGCCCTCCTCAGCTAGAGCAACGACACCAGTTCCTCCTACTTCCTCATCCCCAACGACAGCTACTATCGGATTGTACTTAGCCTCGCCCTTTCTCACTACCCTCCCGCAAGCTGATAGGCTCAGGGCTACAGCGGACTTATCGTCAGCTGCCCCTCTCCCGTATATCTTCCCATCGACCCTTATAGGGTAAAAGGGGTCTAAAGTTACGCCTCCGAGCACCCAAGGTCCGCTGATCGGTACTACATCGTAGTGGGAAAGCAGCAGGAGGTTCTTATCAGCGCCCAAGTCCTTCCAAGCTATCAAGTTCAGTAATTCTCCCTTATCGTCCTCGAATCTCTGAACGTGAGTTTCCATCCCGATGAACTCTGCTTCCTCTTTGATCAGCTCAACTGCCCTCCGGTAGTTCCTCCTACCTAGAGCAGTGGTATCGATCCTCACTAGATCCATCAGGAAGAGGAACATGCCCTCATCCTCATGCACATCGTAAGGCATAGGCCCCTAGCTGCTATTCTAACGTTGATCTTTTTAACTATCACTTCAGAGCTCAATGGTGTCACTGTTGAGGGTCGTGCTTTTAGGTAAGCCCGGCTCAGGTAAGGGTACTCAAGGCGAGTCCTTGGCCAAGGTCCTCGAGGTCCCTAAGATCGTTATGAGCGACCTCCTCAAGGAGGAAGTGAGGTCCGGCTCAGATCTCGGGGGTTTGATAAGGAGCTACATGGATGAGGGGAAGCTGGTTCCAGATGAAGTGGTCTACATGGTCCTGGAGAAGGGGCTAGTTAGAGCATCAGGAGGTTTCATCCTAGATGGCTTCCCGAGGAACTTGAAGCAAGCTGAGTGGTTAGATAACTTCCTCTCCTCGAGAGGCTTAGAGCTAGATGCGGTGATCTACTTCGATGTGAGTGACCTCACCGTGCTCAGGAGGATGATGGGGAGGCTCGTCTGTGATAGCTGCGGTAGGACCTATAACGTCTTCTATGACCCGCCTGAGGATGTTA
>JAVQRZ010000256.1:0-1206 GCA_033582115.1 Candidatus Korarchaeum sp.
CCTTACAGCACGGACTGGATAGAGTTGAACCGCACGGAGATCTTAGATGATCTCACCATAAAGTTCATCTTCAATAACCCGCCGGGACCGCTCTGGGCCGTCCTAACATCTGAATACGGTGCTCCCGTCGATGTAGAGTACGCTAAGAAGGTAGGAGACCAGGAGTTCAACGCTCATCCTGTAGGAACAGGTCCCTTCATTATAAAGGAGTGGGTCAAGGGCTCTCACACATTGCTAGTCCCTAATCCTAACTACAGGACGAACCTACCTTTTGTTGAGAACAAGGGACCGAACCCCTACCTAGACCAGGTAATGATAAGAGTGATAACTGACGACCTGACTAGAGTCAATGAGTTCATAGCGGGAAACGTAGATATCCTCGCAGCCGTGCCTACGCAGTACATAGAGGTTCTCAGAAAGGATCAGAATGCTGTATTACATGAGTTCCCGTACGGTGGCTATCACTTCATGATATTAAACCTTGAGAAACCCCAATTCGCTGATAAGAACGTGAGAAAAGCAATATATCTAGCTATAAACAGAGACGAGTTCACTATCGCGAATGACTATACAGTAGAGCCTCAGTACACTTTCATCTCCCCAGGCATGCTCTGCTACAACGAGACCCTGGAGAACTACGCCAGGAGGAATCTAGCTTACAACTTGGAGAGAGCGAAGAAGCTCTTAGATGAAGCAGGCTGGAAGATGACAACAGAGGGCGTTAGGAAGAAGGGCGAAGTAGTCTTGTCCTTCACTTTAGACGTGCCTTACGATAACCCGAGGCTCAAGAGGATAGCCCCTGTGATACAGAGGCAGCTAGCTGAGGTAGGGATAAAGGTAGAACTCAGGGAGTACGAACAACATTATATAAGGGAGAAGGTCTGGAGAAAGGACTTTGAAGCCGCCCTTAATGTTTTCGCTTGGCTAGATCCTGATGGGGACATGGCTTATTGGTTACACTCCCAGAGGGCCGCTAACTCAACCTACGTAAACCCGAAGGTAGATGAGCTCTTCGATCAGGGAATGCGTACATTCGATCTGAGGGAGAGGACTAAGATTTACTCAAGGTTACAGGAGATACTGCTTGAGGACCTCCCGGTGATCCCATTGGAGTATCCTAAGCAGTACGTAGCCGTGAGGAAGAATGTTGAAGGAGTCAAGTTCACGCTGCACACCTCGATATACATCCACCTGAACGATGTGAGA
>JAVQRZ010000257.1:0-2388 GCA_033582115.1 Candidatus Korarchaeum sp.
AGGTTGATGCCCCCCGGGAGAGTGGAGTTAGAGGAGTGATGGAGATGTGGTCGCTGATACCTGAGAGGGAGGAGGAGTTAAAGGTAAGGATTAAGGTATCTGAGATAATGAATAGGAATATAATCACTATGAGGCCCGAGGGAACTGTTTACGAAGCTGCTAAACTCATGAAGGATAACAACATAGGGTCTATTGTCGTTATGGACGGGGGCGAGCTGAAGGGTATAGTGACTGAGAGGGACCTCATAACTAGGTACATCGCTATGGAAGATGGGAGGAGACCTGAGGAAGTTAAGGTATTTGAGATAATGACTAAAGATCCTATAAAAATAAGGGATAACGCTGATATAGATGAAGCCGCTAGGATAATGATAGAAAACAACATAAGGAGACTCATAGTCGTGAATTACGACGGGAAAGTTGTCGGCATAATCTCCTCCCGAGATATACTTAAGATAGCCCCTCATATATGGTTCCTCTTGATGCAGGAGCTCAGGATCGCTCAGTCTAGGGGGAAGTGGGGGCTCGTCTGAAGGGGTGTTAGGTTGAGGGTTAAGGTCAACGAGTACATGACCCGAGACGTAGCTTTCGTTCTCCCGTCTGATACCTTAGGGAAGGCAAGGAACCTAATGCTTGAGAGAAGGGTTAGAAGACTTGTGGTCGTTGAAGAAGGAAGGGTAGTAGGTGTGATAACTGCTACTGACATCACCAAAGCTTTAGCTAAGAGGGGCGCTCCCTGGAGGTGGAGAGACCCTGAGAACGCGTTGGTAGGGAGGTTCATGACGAGGGATCCTATAACCATAGGGCCGGAGGAGTCAGTTCCCTCAGCAGCTAGAGTCATGGTTGAGAGAGCCATAGGGGGCCTGCCCGTGGTACGGGACTCGGAACTCGTTGGGATCCTCTCAGAGACTGACGTGACTAAGTTCTTCGAGGAGAACATGAGAGGGTCCTACAGAGCTGGAGACCTATTGAGTGAGAGATACGGAGTCGTTAGACACGATACGAACATTAAGAAGGTAGCTAGGATCATCACCAGTGGTCAGAGGGTGGTACTAGTATCTGGACCTGATGGGAGGTACGAGGGGATAATATCCGAGGGAGAGCTCGCTCTTTGGGTCCCAGAGCTCTCGAAAAGGTACGTCCTCATCCCCTCTAGGGTCGGGAGGAGGGTCATCTTGGATACTAAAGTCAAGATCGCGAGCAGTATCATGAAGGAGTTGAGGATCAAGGTGACGCCTGAGGATGATGCCAGCAAGGCTGCTAGGTTCATTCTGGAGTGGGGCCTCCCCGCGGTGCCTGTCTTCGATAGGGAGAAGCTCTTAGGAGTAGTCGATAAGAAGGCGATAGTGAGGGGGGTATCGCATGTTTCGTAACGTGAAGGTCTCTGATTTTATGGTGAGGGATCTCATAACAATCGAAAAAGACGAGCCTGTAGGTAAGGCGTTAGAACTGATGGAAAGGAACAGAATAAGTCACCTCTTGGTTACCTCAGCCGATAAACTCGTGGGGGTCCTCAGCGTGAGGGACATCATGGATGGCCTAGGATCCTCACGCTTCGAGAGGATCCCTGCTAGGAGGATCTATGTCAGTGCCTTGATGTCTGAGCCGCCCATCACCGTAGAGCCTGATGTTAATGCCTTAGAAGCAGTTAAGTTGATGTTGGACAGAAGTATAGGCGCTCTCCCAGTATTGAACAACGGGAAGCTCACTGGTTTGGTAACTGAGAGCGACTTCATGAGGCATGTAGATTTTCAAGGAGACTTATCAGCTTTGATAAAGAAAGATCACCCGAGAATAATGCCTAACGAGAGGATAGTTCACGCTAGATCTGTGATGCTTGAGAGAGGAGCTAGAGTGCTACCTGTAGTGGATTTAGGGAAACTTGTCGGCTTATTAACTGAGATGATCTTAGCAAAAGCTTTCTTCGAGATAAGGGATAGGATAGATGCTACTTACATGGACGATGTAGCTAGGAGAATCATAGTCGAGGACGTGATGATGGAGACGCCCCCTAAGCTCTCCACGAACGATGACCTGATGTCTGCGAGGAACACCTTTTTGAGCACCGGGCTACCGGCTCTACCGATCACGGATGCTAATGAGAAGGTAATTGGCGTCGTTGGTAGGAGGAGTCTCCTGAGGCTTCTCCTATGAGATCATCTTCATGCGTCATAATCCTCTTCCGTTGTAGGGCTCATAGATATTCACTCATCCCCTCTCGGGGCTCCCAGGGGTGACGGAGCCCTCATCCTAAGCTTTGTAGTACCCGTTAGGTACTAACTTAATAAAAATATCGCTATATATCCTTTTTCAGTTTACACTTAATACCTATCTTCACAGTATCAAATCGATTTCATCATGATAGGATCTATCAACATCCCCAAGAGC
>JAVQRZ010000258.1:0-2987 GCA_033582115.1 Candidatus Korarchaeum sp.
GGGGAACGGGCAGCTGGAGCTATCTGATGCTCTAGCTGGTGTGAGGATCGTTGAGAGAGGAAGGATTATCCTCAAGGGAGAGGACATCACCAACATTCCTGCTAGAGTGAGGTACAGGAAGGGCTTAGCTTACGTACCCGATTCGAGAGCCGTAGGTCTCGTGATGGATATGAACTTAGTTGAGAACTCTATCTTAACGACCCTGGATTCATTCCTCAGGATCGGTGGGAGGGTGGATTGGCCCCTGGCTGCTAAGAGGGCTGAAGCTATAGTCAGTAGGTTCAATGTGATCGCGAGCTCCCTCAGGGCTCAGGTCAGGTACCTGAGCGGGGGGAATCAGCAGAGGCTCTTATTGGGTAGGGAGGTCCTGAAGGAGCCTGAGGTCATATTAGTCTGTGAACCGACTCAAGGCTTGGATTTAGCCGCTACTGAATTCATAAGGAGTACCCTACTCAGGTTCAGAGGCGAGGGGAAAGCTATAATCCTAATATCCACTGATCTGGATGAGGTGTTCGAACTGAGCGATAGGATAGCTGTGATGTATGAGGGGAGGTTCATAGGAATAGGGAGGAACGAGGATTTCACTGTTGAGAGATTAGGGCTTTTGATGGGTGGTGTAAGTGTCTAGAAAGAGCTTGATCGTTGAGATCTTCCTTTCAATCCTGCTTAGCTTCTTCTCAGGATACCTGATGCTCGCTGTAATGGGATACGACGCCTCGAGGGTCTTCGAGATAGTGCTCTCAGACGGGCTTAGGAACACCTCCTACCTCATGATCAGGAGCGCCCCTCTCGTGCTCACAGCTTTAGCTTTCTCGATCCCCTCGTTAACTGGCGTCTTCAACATAGGTGGGGAAGGGCAGTTCTACATAGGGGCTCTCCTCTCCTTAGTTATCGCTTACCTCTCTGAGAGCAGTCTTCTCGCCCTTGCAGCTGGCTGCGCCTCAGGGGGTCTGCTGGCTTTAGTGATCGGGTTGATAAGGGTTAAGAGAGGCGTTAACGAGGTGGTCACCTCAATAATGTTCAACTGGATCGCTTACTTCCTCCTCGCTTACTCAGTGACCACTCAACTCTATGACCCCATGATGCCCTACCAATCCGTTTCAGTCCCTAAGACAGCTAGGATAGAGCGCCTAACCATCGGGCCAGTTTCAGTACCCTTAATCTTCCTGATAGCTGTTCTGACGTCACTAGTTATGTACTTCCTGATATTTCACTCGGGCTTAGGTTACGAGATGAGGGTCGTCGGCTCCTCGCTTAAGTCAGCTAGGTACGCTGGCTTCAGCCCTGAGAGAGCTATCCTCATCTCCCTAGCATTAGGTGGAGCGATGAGCGGCTTGGGCGGGGGCTTGCTGGTACTGGGCCACACCCACGCGATAGACTCTACTATGTCAGGTCTCTACGGGATGGGGTTCGCCGGCATAGGCGCTGGGCTCTTGGGGAGGAACAACCCCTTGGGAATAGTGCTCTCCTCCCTGTTCCTCTCACTTCTCATAATTGGAGGGGGGGCTGCTGAACTCAGAGCAGGAGTGCCAACGGAACTGGCTGATGTACTCATAGGCATCATAGTGATCGTGCTCTCCGCTCCCTACTTAGTGAGACTGATCGCCTCGAGGAGGGTTAGGTCATGATCGAGGACTTATTGAACCTCCTCTCCCAAATGTTGACCGCTGCTATACCTATCCTACTAACTAGCGTCGGCGAGATAGTAACTGAGAGGAGCGGTGTTGTCAACATAGGGCTTGAAGGGATACTCGTGCTTTCAGCTTTCATCTCCTCGCTTGTCACCTTCAGCACGGGTAATCCTTACATAGGGTTGCTCTCAGGAGTCCTAGTGGGTTTGATCGCTGGCTCTCTGCACGCTGCGATAAGCGTACACCTCAAGGGAGATCAGATAATAGCTGGTGTTGGCTTCAACACTTTAGCCTACGGGATAAGCATCCTAGGGCTTATAAATGCGTGGGGGCATCATGGAGCCTCCCCTATGGTGAGCAAGATACCCTTCATTTGGGCTCAGGTCTACCTATCCCCTGTGCTCCCAATGGCCTTAGCCTTGGCTTTAGCCTGCTGGTACTGGCTCTTCAGGACGCCATCAGGCTTGAGGTTGAGGGCTTGCGGCGAGGACCCTAGGTCAGCTGAAGCAATGGGTGTTAACGTGGTTAGGATGAGGTTCTTAGCCACAGTACTCGGAGCTATACTCACAGGATTAGGAGGGGCTTACATAGTCGTAGGATGGATAGGGCAGTTCACTAGGCACATATCAGCTGGAAGGGGGTTCATAGCTCTCGCTATAGTCGCTCTGAGCGGATGGAACCCCTTGCTAGCTATAGCTGGAAGCCTGACCTTCGGTTTCTTCGATGCTATCTCCCTCTACCTACCCGTGAAGATGCAATTAATGAACCCTAACTTGAACTTAACTTCCCTCTCATATGTATTCAGGACCATACCTTACGTAGCTGTCCTGCTAGCTGTCAGCTTTCTCTTCAAGAGAGGGAGAGCCCCAAGAGAACTCGGAAGGGCCTACATCAAGGAGTGAGCACATAGGTTTTATTTAACAATCGTGAGGATCAACTATGCCTTGGACAGGACCTATTACCCCTAGCGGTAGGTCAGCTCTCGTGCCCGACGGTCCTTGGGCTTACGTAATGGACGTTATCTCAATCCATGCTAAAGGTTACGATGAGAGGATCCGCAGCATCCTCCCTCAGAGGTTGAAGTCCTCAGGTGACCTCTGGTTTTACATAGCTGATATAGTATCCTATAGTGAGAGCTCGGAGGAGATGAGCTACCTAGCTCCGGACCTACTTCAGTACAGGGAGGCTGCTATATTCGTCAAGGTTGAGTCCAATGGGAGGAGTTACGCTTACTGCCCCTTCATGTACGTAGATAACGATGTATCCTTAGTTAGAGGGATTATCTTCGGTTTCCCGAAGAAGATGGCTAAGGTCGAGCTTACTAAGTTTCACGACCTATTCGAAGCGAGGAAGTAC
>JAVQRZ010000259.1:0-1763 GCA_033582115.1 Candidatus Korarchaeum sp.
CCTGAGACGATAGCTACAGCGATAAGGATCGGGAAGCCTGTGAACTGGCCTAAGGCTATGAGGGCCCTAAGAGAGAGCGATGGCTTAGCTGTCGAGGTGAGTGATCAGGAGATCCTAGAAGCTCAGAGGAAGCTGGGGAGAATGGGGATCGGAGTGGAGCCTGCTTCAGCTTCCCCTTACGCAGCTTACTTGAAGTTAGTAGGTAAGGAGATAAGTCTGAGTGATAAGGTAGTCTTAATCGCTACAGGACACGCGCTTAAGGACCCAGACGTCCTACCAGCTCCGAATACGCTCAGAGTGAGGAGTAGTGATGAAGCAATAGCCCTATTGAGGGAGGTGGTAGCACGAGGGTGAGGGCTTACTGCTCTAGCGCTAACCTAGGCCCCGGTTACGACCTCATGGGCATAGCCCTAAATGCTTTCCACGATGTAGTAGAAGTCGAGTTGGTGAGCGGTAGTGGCAAGGCTAAGGTCGTCGAGGCAAGAGGCCCTTACTCCTCCTCCATACCTCTGGGGGAGGTTAACTCCGCTGCTGGAGCTGCTAGAGCGACTCTCAAGATGGCTGAACAGAGGCTAGACGCTTTGATAAGGATATGGAAGGGGGTCCCGCCGCGTAGGGGACTTGGGAGTAGCGGCGCATCAGCTGCAGCTACCGTTAAAGCAGTAAATGAGATGTTAGGATCTCCCTTAAGCGAGGAGGATCTTGTGAGAGCTGCAAGTGAGGGTGAAAGGATAGCATCAGGTTCCCCTCATGCTGATAACGTTGCTCCATCCCTTCTCGGGGGACTGGTTGTTTTAGGGAGTAAGATCTTTAGGTTCAAGCCTGATTTCAAGTTCCTCCTCCTCATCCCTTGGGTTGAAGTGCCTGAGAACAAGACGCAGTACATGAGGAGCGTGATCCCGAGGGAGGTACCTTTCGATAAGTTCCTGAAGCACTACTCTCACCTAGCTAACTTGCTACTAGGTCTAGCTCTAGGAGATGCTAAACTATTCGGAGAGGGAATGAGCTACTCCTTCATCGATGAGGTGAGGACTAAGTTCGTCCCGAGGATCAGTGAACTCATAGAGGAGGCTATTAAGCTAGGAGCTCTAGGGACCTCCTTGAGTGGAGCCGGACCAACAGTGCTCATGCTCTGTGAGGAATGCGAGAAAATCCTCAGGAGGATCAGAAGTAGGTGCAAGGAGCTAGGCTTACCCGTTACAGTGTTAAGGGCTATGCCTGCTGAAGGCGCTTCACCGCTATAAGGGGTTTTTATGAGGGGAACGCTAGTAGATTTGATGAGAGTAAGGGTTAGGGGAGGCTTCTTCATACCTGACTTGCAGCCCCCTAAAGAAGTCCACGTAGAGCTCACTAACGAGTGCAATCTGAACTGTTCTATCTGCTACAGGAGGAGCTGGGATGCGGAACGGGGATATATGAGAACCGATCTCTTCGAGAAGTTACTGAGGGAGCTTAAGAAACTAAGTGCGAGAAGTATCTGGTTCGATGGGTTTGGGGAACCTACCCTCCACCCAGACTTCGAAAGATTCGTTAAGATAGCAGCTGATGACTTCGAAGTCAACTTAGTCACAAACGGTACCTTGATATGCGATAAGGTTGAGCGTGTAGCTGGAAATCTCTCAAATGTATTCGTGAGCATCGATTCAGTCAACTCAGGGACATACTACTTGGTAAGAGGTTCCGATTTGAGGAGATTAGAGAAAGGCTTGAGAGTCATCGTGAATGAAACTAGGGTATGGCTGTCTAGCGTGCTCACTAAGAGC
>JAVQRZ010000260.1:0-2897 GCA_033582115.1 Candidatus Korarchaeum sp.
TTAGGCATGACGTAACTGTTCAATACAGCTGTGCTCGTCCTCTCGTATTCCCTCCACTCCCTAGTTATCTCATGCGATAGTGTGATAGGCACGCCGTTAGCTACTTCGTTGACTATCCTGCCAGCTCTTACCTCGTGCTCCGGGTTAGCATAACTGTTTATGAAACTGATGCAAATAGACTCGATACCTTCTTCCAAGAGTCTCCTCGCGACTCGCCTCACTTGCTCCTCATTCAGTTCCTTGAGTACTGAGCCATCGGCCATTATCCTCTCATCTACCTCCAGCCTGAGGTACCTAGGGACGAATGGTTCGGGCTTCTTGTACCTGAAGTTGTACATATCCCTCCTATTCGACCTCTGTATCTCCAAGTTATCCCTATAACCCTTAGTTGTTATCAAGCCGACCTTAGCTCCGCTCTTAGTTATTATCGTGTTTATGACGAGAGTCTGTCCGTGAACTATTACTTTAGCGTTCTTCATCGAGATACCGCTCTTCTTGACCGAGTTGAGTACGCCTATTGAGGGATCAGCAGGAGTGGTCTCTACCTTAACCCAAGTCATCTCTCCCGTCTCATCGTTATAGGAAACTAGGTCCGTGAATGCTCCTCCGATGTCTATTCCTATTCTAAGAGGGATAGCACCACCCCCCAGCCGCAGTTTAGGTAAATATAAAAAGTTTTACTTCAAGAGGGTATCATCAATAATAAGAGAGTTGAAATGACTTCAAGCCTATCTGAATAAGCTCCACTCATCGATCTCCGAGCGGGGTGGCATCTCATAAAGCCCTACCCTGCTGTAGGACCAACCGCACTTTCTCTTCAAATCGACCTTCAACTCAGCTACTTTCAATGAGGCTATGACTGGATCCACAACAGGCACTCCTATTTCAGACTGCAGTTCCCTGTAAAACCCAAAGAATACAGTACATCCTAATACTATGACTTCAGCTCCCTTTTCGATAGCCTTTTTAGCTGCTTGAATTGTCCTAGCTTTCGTCTCGTCCTCATCCTTATGGAGGTCATGCACTCCTAACCCTATCGGCTCGAGGGAGACGAGCCTGTCTCTCAACCCGTACTTAACTACGTTCTCCTCCATCAGGGGGATCCACTTCCTCCTCCCTACTACTACGGAGAACTTCCCACCTAGGAGGCTGGCTATGAAGAAGGAGGACTCAGCAGGTCCTGTGACAACGATTTTACTCACTTCTCTCGCTTCTATGAGGGCTGGGTCATAGAAGCAACCTATTATGAAAGCATCGTAACCGCTTCTCTCAGCCTTAATGACCTCTTTCAGGATAACAGGAGAGACTATAGAGTCGTAAGAATAGTACTCTAGGTGGTGAGGACCACTGGGAAGCGAAATAACATCAACATCCGTTTCAGTATCCTTATATTCATTCAAGTAATTCCTCATCGTTTCATCGAAAACAGTCGTGCCTATCGGATTCAAAAATAAGATTCTCCTTCCTGCCATCTGAATCACCTAGCTTGAGAGCAGGCGTCAAATTTAATAAAAAATTGTTTCTATATATTTTCGAAGTCAAGCACTCACTGTTTAAATAAAAACTTTTATAAGATTCGCTCAGCGATCCGAGGGACCTCTGTGATGGGAGGTAGGATGTCTTGAGATTGTCCGTTTACATCCTTAAGAGGGCTATCTACTCAATATTCACACTCTTAGGCCTCTCTATAATCGTCTTCACTCTCGCAAGAGTGTTGCCCGGGGATCCGGCTAGGATGGCAGCTGGTTCGAGAGCTCCTGAGTGGGTGGTTGAACAACTCAGGCACCAGCTAAATTTGGATAAACCTTTGTACTATCAGTACTTCTACTGGCTCTCAGACCTCGTTAGAGGTGATTTAGGTTATTCAATTGTCAGTAGGAGGAGCGTGACTAACGATGCGATAGAGTACCTCCCTGCAACTTTAGAGCTAGTCATAGCAGCAGCGATATTCAATGTAGTAGGAGCGATAATCTTAGGTAGCTTAGCAGGAAAGTACGCCAATAGGTTAGTTGATAATTTCATAAGGGTTTTCTCGTATATCGCGATATCGATACCCTCCTTCGTCTGGGCGATCATACTTCAGTTAGTTCTAGGGTGGTGGTTACAGTTGTTCCCGACGCAGGGGAGGATAACTGAAGGGATAATCTTACCTAGAGTCACAGGATTTTACCTAATAGACTCTTTAATATACGGTAATTTAAATGCGTTCCTCGATACGATCTGGCACCTAGTCCTACCTGCTTTCGCCCTTTCAGTAGGAGGGATGGCGCAGGACGCTAGGATAATAAGAGCTGGAATGGTCGATAACGTTGAGAAGGACTACATATTACTGATGAGATCGAAGGGTATCTCTGAGAGATTGATTTCCTTCAAATATCTGCTTAAACCTTCTATAATCCCTGCTGTTACCGTGATGGGGATGGATATAGCAGCATTACTTGGGAACGCTTTTCTAGTTGAGATAATCTACAACTGGCCGGGCTTCTCGAGGTACGGGATAGTTGCAATGTTGAATAAAGATCTGAACGCTGTAGTAGCGATAGTCCTGGTGATAGGGCTTGTGTTTGCTGTTGCGAACATAGTAGTGGATGTAATAGTCAGCTTCTTGGACCCGAGGATAAGGTTACTAGAGAAGGGTGAGTGAGAGGATGGCTAAGCCTTCGCTAATCATAATAGATAAGGAGTCCCCTAGGTGGAGATCGTTCAGGAGATCTTGGTATAGGTTCAGGAGGAACCCACTCTCCCTTGTAGGACTAGCTATAGTTCTGATAACTATAATGATAGCCTTGCTCCCAGAGTACCTAGCCCCTTACCCTGAGCACTCAGGTTATTACATAAACTTCAAGGAGGCGAAGCAGCCACCGAACCTTAAGCACATATTCGGAACCGATGAGTAC
>JAVQRZ010000261.1:0-2880 GCA_033582115.1 Candidatus Korarchaeum sp.
ACCCGTGCCCTATAATCCACTCCCTCGGATTGGATGTCCTCACTTTAGACCTAACAGCTTCCCTAAGCTCCTCTATACTCTTAACCCCTCTGAGATCGAGCCTTCGTACTGAGAGAGCGTAGCTGAGGAGGTGCATGTGGGAGTCAACTATGCCGGGGATGAGGACACGACCATCAGCATCTAGGAACTTAGCGATCCCCCTGTACTTCTCGCAAGCGCTTGAAGACCCTACTTCCAGGATTCTACCGTCCTCTATGACTACGCAGCTCTTCTCGTAACTTCCCATCACTCTAGCGTTCTCTACAGCTAGCAGCAAGCGACCACCTGGAGTGTCTCAAGGTCGTAGCTATTAATCCATCGATCCTCGAGCAGGTGGGTCAGTGCAGCAAGGCTGAGCTCCAACTAGAGGAGTTAACCCCTCTAGAAGCTCCTCCCTTATCTCCTCAGCTCTCCTAACGGCAGCCCCCACAGCGTCCATCAGAGCGGCTCTTATCCTGTACCTCTCGAGTACGTGCATAGCCGCTATGGTCACACCTCCGGGAGTTATTACCATGTCCTTAAGCACAGCGGGATGCTCTCCTATATCTAGCACCATCCTAGAAGCCCCTAGCAGGGACTTAGCAGCTAGTCTCAATGCTAAGTCCTTGGGAAGACCCGCTTTAACTCCTGCGTCAGCTAGGGCGTCTATGAAGATGAAAGCGTAAGCAGGACCGCTGCCGCTGAGCCCTGTTATCATGTCCATCAGCCCCTCCTCAACTACGAGGCAATCGCCAACAGCTCCGAACAACTCCTCAGCTATCTCGACATCGCGATCGGTCGCACTCTCGCCCCTAGTTATGGCTGTTACGGACTCACCCACCATGATCGCTAGGTTGGGCATAGCCCTGATCACCCTCGCTCCGGGGAGCAAGCCCTCTAGGAACTTAGTGGTCAGAGCTGCAGCTACTGAGATCACTAGCTTTCCCCTAACAACTTCTCCTATCTCCTCAGCTAGTCCCCTGACTTGCTTCGGCTTGACAGCTATCACCACTACATCACCCCTGCGAGCAGCTTCGTAGCTCGGTAGCAACTCGATGCCCATCGCTTCTACACTCCTATGCTTCTCCGGGTGGGATGCCGAAGCTAGGACGTGGTAATCCTTCTTCAGCAGACCTAAAGCGAGGGAGTTGCCTATCTTACCTAACCCTATGATAGCGACATCGGGTTTAAGCAGGAAGGGAGCCACCCATACGAATCCCTAGGCTACTCGCGTTACCCCTTCTTAAATATTTCGTGCGAAATGGGTGGTGTCTCCGCTCAGAAGTCCATTGAGTTCACTATCTCATCCGGAAGCTCAGGACAGTTCACCTTGAGCCAAGCCTTGCTTTCCTCCACCTCAGCTCTCAACAACTCCTCGAACTCGCTCATGCTGTAGTAGTTAATCGGGCTGAGCTCCCTTAACCTCCTCAGGTCCAAACCAGCTACCCTCTTAGGAACGAGCACCTTCTCCCCCCAGAAGGGGTGGGGCTCGTACTCAACGGCTCCTCTAGAGGACTGGAGGATGAAGAACTCGTCCTCCTCTATCGTGGGCTTAGAACCTCCCCTCACCTTGAGAACACCTCCTACTTCCTCCATCAGGGGCTCCGGAACTACGAACTTCCTCCCTCCGATCTCCCTCTCGACCCACTTGTAATCAGCTCCTACTCTGCCTGTGGTCACGAAGACGTAGACCTCGATCTGGTCGCTCCTCCTCTTCTTCAGCATTTCATAGAACCTGAGGACGTGCATTGAGTCAGAAACCCCTATAGTGAACTCTGAAAATCTAGGGACGTACCTCACCTTACCTACGAGCTCCTTAGCTTGAGCTGGGTGGCCTATGGTCTTACCGTCAGCTAGGAACTTAGCAGCGACAGCAGGGTCTTCCACTTTCATCCAAGCGTAGGAGGTGAAGTAGCTGGGAGAGAGGAACACAGCTGTCGTCAAGGGCCCGCTGGAATCTATATCGCCACCGAAGAAGCCGGTGTCCTCCAGGTAAAGCACGGTCCTGGAGTTCCTATTAGGCTTCCCGAAGTACCTGAAGAGCTCACCGGCGAACGAAGGGAGGCCGTTCTCATCGAACTCGGTGTTCTCGTGAAGAGCTCTAGAACTCATCGCTCCTCTCCACATAGCTACCTGATCAGGAGTTAAATCCTCTGTCTTCGTCCAAGACCCCCTTTCAGATCCGTAAACTCTGTCCTCACATATAGCGATTATATCATCGTTCCTTATCACTTGATCACGCACGAGCTCGAGTGGATTTATTCCAAATCTATCTAAGAACGCCTTAGAGTTCTCCTCGCTCCAAGTGTAAAAGCTATGGGTAGACTTACCGCTTCCTGTGAGTCCCCATATAGCCATAACAATCCTCTTCCAGCTTCCATCGACCCTCTTGACTGTGAACTCCCTGAGGGCTGCGTGCTCTCCGGTGCATCCCTTCCCGTAGACGTAGTTGATCCAGTGGCAGAGAGCACCTTTCTTCACCTCCCCTTGGTAGGATGAGGCCGTTATTATCGTCAACCAGTCCTTAGGAAACCTCATCACCATCATCAACCTGTTCGTACCCGGTACGCACGGGTTCCCTAAGTAGTGAGGAATGACGAAGAGCTCGGCATTAGGCTCAGCATCTCGAGGAGCTGGGAAGACGAGCTGGGACCATCTGTAAGCTATATCAGGGAACTGAGGGTCAACGTAAACCCTTGCATGCATCTGAACCTTAGTTCCAGGTTTTCCGAGGTAGCCGTCTACTTTTATCAGAGGACCTTGAGCTAATATGTGCTCCAGGACCCTCATCATCAGTAGCTTATGCTCGTACTTCAGATCGCTCTCATCATTCACAACCACTGTGTTAGCTGCTGACCTGCT
>JAVQRZ010000262.1:0-9745 GCA_033582115.1 Candidatus Korarchaeum sp.
CTAATAAGCGGGAGATAGCCCGAGATTACCCAATAATTACCGATTTACTCAAGAAGTGGGACTGCCCGTAGGCACCGAAGTACCGAGTGAATCTACGAGCTGATGGAGTTGTACCGCAAGTCAGATCGATCAGATCTAACGTAGAGCGCCTACCCTGCTCAATTCCTGTTCCCGGAGGCTGAGAAGAGGACGTGTTGAAAAAGGTCCCGTACTATATTCTCTTTATTAGTTTGAGCTCTTACTGAAGGGAGACCTAAATGATCTCTAGGCTCAGGTACCTCAGGCCGGTTAACTCCTCCTTGAGGATGGTTTCTAGGATCCTAGGGAAGGAACCTGCGCACTTCCTCCACATAGGAAAGACAGGAGGTACAGCGATCAAGTACTCATTGAGGAGGACTTTCCTCACGGAAGAATACTCCATCTTACTTCACACGCATTCGACCACTTTGATGGATGTTCCTAAAGGGGAAAAGGTTTTCTTCTTCGTCAGAGACCCTATTCAGAGGTTTGTGAGTGGATTCTACAGTAGACAGAGGGAAGGGAGACCTCGTTACTATGCTCCTCACACCCTTGAGGAGAGAGAAGCCTTTTTCAAATTCAGGACGCCTAATGAATTAGCCGAAGCTCTCAGCTCAAACGATGTCGAACTAAAGAGTGCTGCAGTGAAAGCTATGAGGTCAATTATGCATGTGAGAAATTCCTACTGGGACTGGTTCCATGATGAGAGCTATTTCATATCTAGGATCGATGACGTAATCTTCGTCGGAAGGCAGGAGCATTTAAATGAGGACTTTGAGAGGTTGAAAGACGTTTTAGGGCTCCCTAAGCACCTGAATCTCCCTCAAGATGAAGTTAGAGCTCACAGGACACCTCCAGCCTACGATAGGAGCTTGAGTGAGCTAGCTTCGAGTAACCTGAGGGAATGGTACGGTAGATGCTATGAGTTCCTCAGACTTCTGCAGGAACTGGGATTAGTTCCAGCGGGATCTTACCCTTGAACGCTCTAGTTCCACTAAACCAGTGAGTCAACCTCTTCAAGACGTTGTTTAGCATATTTAAGCTTATTGTTAGACTATTTTGAGCAATCAACTTGTCTCAGGCATATTCTAACGGATTGAGTTCTTACAATCTTGAAGATATCGTGGGGATCGTTCTGGAAGTAGGTGGGCTTGCACCATGAGAGTTTGGTTCTTCCCGAAGATTAACTTAAATTTTCTTACAACCCTTTTAACGTCCGAAATGGTTATGTAGAAGATCCACCTCAACTTAACTGAACATGTCAGATGAGCGGGTGCTAGAGAGGTTGATGAAATCCGTAGAGAAGGATCCTAGAATGCTAGTTACGATTAAGGATATTTATGATTACCACGTTAAGATATTCAGATGTCGGAAATGCGGCTCTCCTGAGTTAGAGAAGATCTCCGTCCTCCAGTATAAGTGTAGGGAGTGCGGTTCGACTTACCTCTACGCTCCCTTCTCACCCTCTGATATGACGCCGCAACCTCCCTTTTCCCACATCCTCGAGTTAATCAGCTTAGGGGTGATAGAAGCAGTTCACGGTGGTAGTAAGAAGGTGAGCTACGTCTTAACTAAACCTGATATCCTCAAGCAGGCTCTCGACAACAAGGGGCTCATATTGGGGGAAGCTCCTGCCTTCGAGGGACCTGAGCTAGAGACGGAGGGGTTATCTGAGAGCTTCAAGAGCCTTTTGAACGACTTTAAGAACATAGTGTTCCTGATAACTAAATCAATCAGGAGCGGTAGCTCTGCTCACTTCCTCTTAATAGGTCCTAAGATCTCCCTTAAGGAACTAGTCATTGAGGAGTTGCAGAGGATACCTAGCTCCTACCTTTACGTTCCAGGTAGTGAACCGTCTCTTGATGAGATACTCTGGGGAGTGAGACCCAACCCCCTGATACTCCCGAACCTCGAGAGACTCAGGTCCTCAGTGGACCTGTCCACGCTCGCTAACTTACTCTCATCAGGTAAGCTCTTCGTGAGGAGAGTAGGTGAGGTCTTCGACCATAGATCTACAGTCACAGCATCAGCTACGGGCGAGAGAGGTATTCCTAAGGACTTGGCGAACTACTTCATCTCATTCTACCTACCCCCTATAGAAGACGACGCTCTCAGGAAGAGGATCATCGCTAAGGTGATAATGGAGAGAAGCGGGAAGGATGAGAGATTCGCTGATTACGTAGCTGAGAAATCTTCTATTTTCACTGAGTTCGGTTTCAGGGAGTTCTTGGAGTTAGCTAAGCTTTGCGATGATAATGAGTGTATAGACAACGTAGTATCGCTCCTGACGAGATACAGTAAGCCCGTGA
The DNA here is from genome assembly GCA_033582115.1 of Candidatus Korarchaeum sp. Lineage (GTDB taxonomy): Archaea > Korarchaeota > Korarchaeia > Korarchaeales > Korarchaeaceae > Korarchaeum. The sequence goes on from JAVQRZ010000262.1 coordinate 2,328, forward strand.
GTAAGAGAAGGAGAAGAAGGTAGTTAGCTGATCCTGATGCTACTAAAGGCTGCTCGATCTTGAGATAAGAAGCCTTTTCTTCTGAGGTGAGCGTAGTATTTAGTCTATCGTTTCACAAGCTTTGATCATACGTCCGCTGAAGTCCGGAAGGTCATGGAACTAGGAACTTCAATAGCCTTCTTGATCACTTAGTAGCTGAGAGGTATGCTTCAAGCAACTCTCCTACCTTCCTCCCCATCACGAAGACAGGCTTTATACCCCAGGAGATCAAGCTGGTTATCACGTCCTCAGGGAAGGATACAGATACGATCACGTTAACCCCCATGTGCTTCAACCAAGATGCTAAGCTCGGCCCTCTGTATGGGAGCAGGGTAGAAGCTGGATTCCTTATCACCTCAACGCTCTTCACCTCCCCTTCCTCTACCGTGACTATAGTGAAGAAAGGGGCGTATATAAGCTGACCGAACGTAAGAGCCTCAAGGCCCTCAGGACCCTTCGAAGGTATAGCTATCTTCTCCACGGGGTGATCTAACTCCTTATAAGTTAAAAAATTTATCTATAGATTGGATCAGCCGTAGAGGGACTTCAGTTCCTCTAGCTTTCTCAACCTGTCCTCCACCCTTGGGTGAGTTGAGAAGAGGTTCATGACTCTCTCGAGGAGGGAAGCCTCTCTCTCCATGTACTCCCTCACCTTGTAGCTAGCGGTAGGATCTGCTATCATCAGAGCCTTAGCTGCAACTAGCTGCTCTCCCCTCCTAGGGTCATTGCTCTCAACTATCCTCACTAAAGCTCTCTGGAGCTTCTCAGCTCCCCTCTCCACTGTTATCGCTGAGTGAGCATCAGCGTAAAACTCCCTAAGTCTACTCAACCTGAGGGCAAGTAGGTAGAGGACCCACCCTATCACCATGAGGATGCTCCCTATCAGGAAAGCCGCTCCAGTGTTGCTCTCCCTGTCCCTCCCACTGTAGGAGTACGTCGAGCTGATCATTACCCACCTACCTATCTGCATGAAGATTGAAGGCAACGCCGTAGCTACCATCATGACGTGCATATCCCTGTGCTTTATGTGACCTATCTCATGGCCTACGACAGCCTCGACCTCATCCTTGCTGAGGCTCCTCAACAGGCCCTCGGTTACAGCGACACCGTAGCCGAAGATCGGGCTCCCGAACGCGAAGGCATTAGGAACGTTTATGGGAGCTAGGTAAAGTTTAGGTGTCTTCAACTCACTCTTACTCGCTAGGAATTCTACTGTATCGTAGAGCCAAGGCATATCGCCCCTCTTGAGCTCCTTCAACCCGTACATCCCTATGAGCATGTAGGGAGAGATCAGCCACATGAAAGCGTTGAACAGCAGGGCCATGACTACGCCACCGATCAGACCCACTGAGGACCCTAGGATTAAGGTGAAGACGAACGTTGAAACCGCTATTATGAGTGAGAGAGTTAGCAGCATATCTAACTTAAGGCCTAGGAAAGACAACCCTTTGGAGGCCATGCTTTTCACCCGATTGAACACATAATACTGAATTTAAAAATATTAAGTTCACCTGAGGACGCTGAACCCCTCCCAATCCCCTCTGAACTCCTCCCACTCGACCTCAACTCTCTCGACCTTAGCTAGAGGAGGCCCTCTACGAGCCCATCTTATCAATTCCTCCACCCTATCCCTCTCTCCCTCTACAATAGCTTCCACGCTGCCGTCAGGCATGTTCCTAACCCAACCGTTAACTCCTAGCTCGTTAGCTATCTCCCTCATCGTGGACCTGAAGAAGACACCCTGGACCCTCCCGTATATCCTAAGGTGAGCCCTGACCAGCTTCACAACGACCCCCCCTCAGAGGGATCGGAAAAAGTTAAGTTAATTAGTGTGACTGAGCTGAGCTCAAGCGTTTTATAGCTGTATCTGAGTAGACGAAGATCATTATCAAGGAGGCCATCTCCACTAGAGCTCCCACGACCCCGAAGCTCCCGAGGATCGAGAGGACAACTCCTGCTATCATCAGGATACCAGCGTACTTGAAGTCAGGGCTCAGGTTAGGGATCTCACTTAACCTCATCACCATCACTCCGTAAAGAATCCACCCTATCACGTAAGTGAGGGCCCCTATTATGACACCAGCTAGTGCGGGGAGCAAGTTCAGTACCAATAACGCCCCTCCTTCAGGGGACCTTTGGGGAGCTGATAGTAACACCGAAGAGAGGGTCGCTACTAGGGAGATCGTTAGGACCAGTGAACCTATTAGAGCTAACGCTGCCCCAATCCTTCCCAAGCTGAACTTAACCTCATCGTAATGTTTGAAGTTAACTGATGCTTTGTACCATAGGAAGATCGCCACGATCCCTATGATGAGAGCTGCTAATAATAAGATAGCAGCTGAGAGGATTCCGGGCATTAGAGGCGTTAATGCCTCCCTAAGGGACCTAGGAGCTTCTTGATGGAACGCCCACCACATCATCTTAGGCATAGCTAATAGGAAGGGGAAGAAGGATGCTATCACTAAGATACCTGAGAGGAGGGATAGTATCGACCCTAGCTTGAGGTTCTTGAATGCTTCCACGAGATGCATATCAGTGCTCTCGCTCATGAGACCACCCGAGTTGCTGAGGGGCTTCTCTATTTAAAACTTTATTTTCTTAAAAAATTTGCTTAATAAAATCTTAGGGAATCTCTCAAGGGACCAAGCTTGAGTGGAACTCGACAGCTACACGTACGGACGAGATCGCTACGAGAGGTTGAGAGAAGCGAGAAGTAGGGTCAGCGATTCTTAGCTGCGGATCGGATGCGGATAAGAGTTATAAGAGCGAGACATCTCTCCAACTATGATGCTGAAGGTCGCTACGTATAATGTCAACTCGATAAGGTCGAGGCTCCACATAGTGATACCTTGGCTCGAGAGGAAAGGAGCAGACTTACTCATGATGCAGGAGACTAAAGTTGAGGACACGAAGTTCCCAGTGGGGGAGTTCGAGAAGATAGGTTACCATGCCGTATTTCACGGAAGAGGTGGGTACAGTGGGATTGCTATAGCCTCTAAAGAAGAGTTGGAAGGAATTGAGTTCGGATTGTTCGGGAGTGACCCTTATAGAATCGTCAGAGGAGTTTACAGAGGGGTTCACGTGATAAACACTTACGTCCCGCAGGGTTTCAGGATAGAAAGCCCTAAGTACCGCTACAAGGTAGAGTGGCTTAAGGAACTTAGGAAGCTCCTTGAAAAGGAGTATGAGAGAGGTTGGAAGGTACTGTTGGGAGGCGATCTAAACGTAGCTCCTGAGTCGATAGATGTGCATGATCCTGAGGGCCTAAAGGACCATGTTGACTTCCACGTGGAGGTGAGAGAGCTGTTCAAGGAGCTCCTCTCTTGGGGCTTGGTGGACCTCTTCAGGAAGTACCGTCCAGGTGAGGTGAAGCAATACACGTTCTATGACTACAGGGTGAGGGATGCTGTGAAGAGAGGGCTGGGGTGGAGGGTCGATCACCTATTCGCTACAGAGCCCCTAGCTGAGAGGAGTGTCGATTGCTACATAGATCTAGAGCCCAGGCTCTCGGAAAGACCTTCTGACCACACGGTACTCCTAGCTGAGTTCGACATTTGATCCAGTGAAGAGATATCTCGAATCCATTCGCTTATGTTACTCTAGGGTAAGGGAGACCAATTACGCTCAGCTAAAGCTGCTGTAATATCCTTCTCTAGGGCTTTACCTCTTGAATTAACTGTTAATTGGATAAAGGTCAATTTAGTAGCTTCAAAATTCGTAGATCCCGATGCTGAGAGATATAGCTGAGAACGAGGAGACTTCAGGAACTATCCCTACCTGATCCCCTTAGGAGGATCGCTGGGACGAGGAGGTAGTTCGAACGGTACTCTAATTAACTTCCCTCTATCCTCCTACATCACCTTAGCCGTGCTGTTAGTCGACGGAGGCATCGCTGCAGGTAAAATGGTCACTATTGGCTTCCTTTTGACCTCTCATCGGGTTTACTAAGGTTATCGTAGCGAGAGCTGACGCTCTATAGATCAAAAGCGAGAGAGCGAGTCCACTAATTCCCAAGGAGGAACCTAAGAGGTATATCGAGGAGAAGAGTAGGGGAAGGGATACCAAGCTAGAGATGAGGACTGAAGCAGGGTCCTCATCGCTCAGCCTCTTGGCTGAGGAGATACCGTAGAGTGAGTCTATCAGTACAGCTAGGGAGACTATGCTACCAGCGAGAGCTGACTCAGGGTAGAAGCTTGGGAACAACTTCTCTATCACCACGGGTATCAGGAAGAACCCAGCAGCTGCTAAAAGTATTGAAAGGAAGAACCCTAAGATCTCTTGAAGCTTTGTGGACCTCCCTGAGGATCTTAAGGGAAGTACGTAACTGCTCAAACTCGTAGGTAGTGCCTCCATAGCTGAGTAGAACTGGAAGACTAGTTGGTAGTGCCCTAGCATCTTATCACCGTAAAGAGTGCCTATCATCACCTTATCGAACCTAGTCCCCATAGCAGCTGCTATTCCGCTGAGGTAGGAGAGGGAGGAGAACCTGAGATACTTGAAGAGCTCTCTTATCCCTTTGAACTCTCCTTTAGTTCTCCCTAGAATCTGGAGGGAGAAGAAGGTGAAGGGAAGAGTTATGGAGTAGATAGCTCCCTCCATCCCGAGGGTAGGGACAAGTAGGAACATCATGAGGAGTTGCATCAACCTGCTGGAGGTCTGGAGGAGGAAGAAGTCTCTGTACTTGAGGTGGCCGAGTCTCTCCGACGTTAATAGGACGAAAGTAGAATTACTGAAGACGATGAGGGGCAGGGCAGGATGTATACTCAGGAACGGGATCCCTATGAGGATGGAGAGGGCTGATGTGAGGATCACTGAGGGTGCTAGAAGTTCTTCCCTTCCCCTAGGGAGGTAAGTCCTCAGGGTGACGTTGAAGCCCAAGAGGGGGAAGGTAGCTAGTAAAGCCCCTAGAGAGAGGATGTAGTTAGCCCTGCCGTAGTCCTCAACGGGGAGTATGCTCGCGAGTATTATCCATATTAAGGCTCCTATGAGCACTGCTACCGCGTTCCCAGCGATTACCATCGTTAAGCTCTCCTGACCGAAGAGAGCAGTCAATTCCTCTCTGAGCATTGCGTAGGCATCCGCTGATAGTATAAAAAATTGTGATGGATAATCAGATCTTTAAGAGTGAAAATTTAAATTATTTTTTAATTATAAAAAATTTATAATGGAATAATTTTTATATTTTCAACGAGAGAAAATTTATTTTTATACATAAAATAATTAATTACCTTATAAATATAAGGTAGTTTATTGATAAGTATATATCCATAAATTAATTCAAAAGATACAGGATTTAGGATTGAGAAGAATCTTCATAATATCGGAGCCTCAAGGGAAGCTGATGAATCAACCAAAGAGTTTCTAGTTGAGTTTGGGATAAAAATGAACTCAAGGAGCTATTTCAAGAGTTCAGAGAGAAAGGATAAAAGGACGAGGAGGTGAAGTCATATTACGTGACTCCTGTGGGTACTCGAGCTGATGAAGGAATAAGTTCAAGGGGTGGATTAATAGCTATTAAAGTAATTTTCTTTTCAATAACCGAAATCATTGGAAGATAGATTAGCTCTAGAGGATCTTATTTTTAAAAGAAATAGCTTAAAAAGAAGCTTTAAGGAAATTAGAGAGGAGGTAGGAATCCAAAAATACTTATTCATGACTTGGATGGAGGGGTTATGATATGCTTCAAGCCAGTAGGCGTAGTAAGGACAAGTGCTTCTAGGGACGAAGTTAAAGAAAGCTTTGAGGGTGTTGAGGGATGCATAGAGGTGCTTGAGGAATATGAAAATGCTCTCAAAGGATTAGAGGGATTCTCCCACATCATCGCGCTGACCTACCTGCACGAGGTGACGGAGGAGCAGAGATCAACCCTGCTAGTGAGACCTAGGAGGTTGCTTAAGCTTGGCTTGAAGCTAGATGAGATACCGGAGTTAGGGGTCTTCGCTACAGACTCGCCCCACAGACCTAATCCTATAGGCTTGCATATACTCAGGGTTAAGTCGATAGAAGGTAGGAGAATAAATGTCTCGAACTTAGATGCCTTCGATGGAACTCCAGTGCTCGACATAAAGCCCTACACATCCTCTAGGATAGTTGAGCATCCCTCTTTTCCCGATTGGTACTCAGAGCTCCTGGGGAAGGTGAGAGCGTTGGGAGGGCGTGAGGTTTGAGGTACGCAGCCGTAGGTCACATCACAATAGATGATTTCGGGAGTCAGTTGAGGGTAGGAGGGAGTGTCTCCTACGGCTCCACCTTCGCGGCGGGGCTGGGATTACAATCGCTAGCGGTATCGAGGGTTGGATACGACATGTCAGAGGAGCTACTGAGACAGCTCGAGAGGGAGGGCGTCGATACCTCTAGGGTCAAGAGAGCATGCGAGAGGACGACTAGGTTCGTGATAAGGAGAGGAAGGGGTTTCTCATGCCCTACTCTTCTCGTGAGTAAGTGCAGCGATATAGAGGTAGAGGACCTGAACGGGCTTGAAGCTGATGTGATTCACTTAGGCCCAGTAGCTGGTGAGATAAGTAGGGATGTAGCGTTGAAGTCAATTAAGTTAGCTTATGTGGTCCTTTTGGACCTGCAAGGGGTTCTGAGGGTCTTCGAGGAGAGGGGTGTGAGGCTCTCCGGAGGAGGATTGAGCCAGTTCTTAGGAATCGATTTAGTTGTGCACCTCAACGAGGATGAAGCTGCAGCTGCTACAGGGAAGCTTGACCCGATTGAGTGCTTAAGGGAGTTGTCGAAGCACTTCAAGGTGGTGTCTATAAGCTTGGGTAGTGAAGGGGCTCTCTTCAGCTTCCCGGATGGATCCTTGAAGGCATCGGTCCCTAGCGTTGAAGCCATAGACGATGTTGGAGCAGGAGATGTCCTCACAGCAGCTCTAGGTATAGCTTTAGCTAGAGGGCTCAGCCCTGAGGATGCTGTTAGATTCTCAATAGCTTCTTCAACAGCTTCCACTCTTAAGGTAGGACCTAGGAGGGTGGAGAGCGAGTTAGTGAGCTACCTCCAGGGGAAGGTTGAGCTCAACTGGATCTAGTTTAATAGCGGACCCCACCGCATGGTGAAGTGATCGCAGTGACTGGAGTTATCGTGACGCACGGTGACGTCGACGGTATAATAAGCGCTGCTATAGTGGCTAGGATCCTAGGTGGTGACTTTGATTACGCCTTCTCAGGACCTAACTCGCTCAACAGGACTCTCTCGAAGTTGAGAGTTAGGGAAGGTGAGCTCATCATCTTGGACATAGGGCTCAACAAATCGAAGTTGACTGAAGTCGAGGGCTCCTTGAGGAAGCTTGTCTCCGAGAGGGTAAGGGTAAGGTGGTACGACCACCACCGCTGGGATGATGAAGCTCTATCCAGGATCGCTAGCTTAATAGAACTCAA
>JAVQRZ010000263.1:0-1523 GCA_033582115.1 Candidatus Korarchaeum sp.
GAAGGCGCCTTACGGCTTCATAATAAGCATAGAGGGGTCTTTCCTCATCGGGAGGGGTGCTAAGAAACACGTAGTTGAGCTCAACGATGAGGAACTGAACAGATGGATGAGAGGCGAGGATCTTGAGAAGAGCCTACCTGAAAAAGGAGTTTACTTATTGAGGTATGGAGATATCTTCGCTGGCTCCGGTTACTATGACGGAAGGGCGCTAAGGAACCTCGTGCCTAAGATCAGAACCCTCGAGCTCAGACGCGAGCTCGAGTAGTAAAGTTTATCAGGTTATGAAGCCACTTCGTTTATGCGGAGCCCAAGCGATATGGAATTCGCCTTCACGTTCAGTGACGTTATACTCCTCCCCGGGAGGACTGAGGTCGAGCCTTCCAACGTTGACCTCACGACGAGAATAGGCGAAATAGTGCTCAGCGTCCCGATAATCTCATCACCAATGGATACAGTGACCGAGGAGGAGATGGCCATTGCGATGGCGAGGATGGGTGGACTAGGGGTCCTTCACAGGAACTGCAGCGTTGAGGAGCAGGTGAACATGGCTAGAGCTGTCAAAAGGGCTGAGTCGTTCATAATAAGGGATGTGATCACAGTATCTCCTGAGGACAGCGTTGAGGAAGCTAAGAGGTTGATGAGGGAGCACGGGATCTCAGGGCTTCCTGTAGTCGTCAATGGTAAGCTAGTGGGTATAGTGACTAGGAGGGACGTCTACTTCGCTGAGGAGAGCAGTCTCATGGTTAAAGACATAATGACGAAGGATCTTATCACTGTAGGACCTGAAATAACCCCTCAGGAAGCTAGAAAGATAATGGCTAGATATAAGATAGAGAAGCTCCCGGTAGTTAATAATTCGGGAGAGTTGATAGGGTTAGTTACCGCTAAGGACGTCTTTTACAGGGAATCGCATCCCTTCGCAGCTAGAGATGAAGAGGGGAGACTTAGGGTCGGAGCAGCTATATCGCCGTTCGATATCGATAGAGCGAAGACTCTAGCCCCTTTCGTCGATGTGCTCATTACTGATGTAGCTCACTTCCACAATGAGAACGTGATTAGCGCTACTAAGAGGATCATATCAGAAGTGGATGTTCCGGTGATAGTTGGCAACATAGGGACTTATGAAGCAGCTGAGGAGGTGATAACCAGGCTTGACGTAGTAGGACTCAGGGTAGGTATAGGGAGTGGGAGCATATGCACCACGGGAGAGGTCACTGGAGTAGCTGCGCCCACGCTTTACGCAGTAGCTAAGGCTTACGAGGCAGTGAGGAAGCATTCAGTTGATGTAGTAGTAATAGCTGACGGTGGCATCAGGGGTCCTGGTGAAGCAGCTAAGGCTTTCGCGATGGGGGCTGATGCTGTAATGTTAGGTTACGCTCTAGCAGGGACTAAGGAGTCCCCCGGTTCAACTATGATGATAGGGGGGAAGATGTACAAGATATACAGAGGTATGGGGAGCCCCTCGGCTAGGTCGAGGAGGTTCGCTCTAGATAGGTACAGTAAACCCTCTAAGGATATAGCTG
>JAVQRZ010000264.1:0-3824 GCA_033582115.1 Candidatus Korarchaeum sp.
TAACTTGAGGAGAAGGATCGCTATAGGTATCCACGCTATCGGTGGAATAGGTCTGGTGACCTCTATGAGTAAGTATATGCTCTTCCTCATATTCTCGTAGTATCCCGCTAGCATACCAATCGTGAAACCCGCCACTATTGCGAAGGAGAACCCGATGAAGTAATGGTAGAAGCTGTAGAGTATATCTAACAACATGAAGAAGCGAGGATCTCTCCCCGTCAATAGATCGAGGAAAGCGGGGAGAACCTTAGACGGAGGAGCTAGTACGAAGGGATTCTTAATGATGAGGATATAATATAGCTCCCAGCCGATAATAAAAAGTATAGGAGAAATTGGGTAGAGTAATAAATCTCTCGCTTTCATGGCAAACCTAACTCCTTCTTGATCTGAGGTACTAACTTCAACGCTTCCTCATAGAGAGTTGGATTCACGACGTTGTCCGTAGTCAATCTCACTGGACTCCCTTTCTCGTCTTTAGTGATGTTGAGATTATACAAAGCTTCACATAACATGTCCAAACCATTTAGCCATTTTCCATCTCTTGGATCTGATTTGAAGTTTGTACTTCCTGGGAAGTGCTCTGCTACCTTCCTATCAATTCCTAACCATTTAACTAACACATTTACGACCTCATCTTTGTTCTTAGGATCGATGATATACTCCTCAGCAACTACATGAAGAGCTAAGAATTTCACAGCCAATTCCCTGCTTTCCCTGATGAAATTCCCGCGCATAACAACTACACAACAGGGATGAGCTGGCATCATATCGCCTGACTTGATTACGATCTTTGCATATCCTCCCTCGACTGCTGTGTATGGTGCGGGATCCGGAACGAAGCCTAGATCAACTGCTTTAGCCCTAAGAGCCTCAAGAACCTCGGCTGGTCCTCCTGATTTAACGCTCACTTTCGAAACGTCTACCCCATTTTCTCTGAGCCATTTCATCAATACAGTGTACTGTATCGATCCCGGTGGGAAGGTCATTATCGTTTTCCCTTCGAACGAAGATGGCCCTTTGTAGGTGAACTCCGGGACAGATATTACGGAAGATCCCTCTGTATTAACTACAGCAACTATCTTAGCATCGAACCCCTTAGAGATCAGAGGGAGCGGAGGTGTCGCACCTACGTAAGCAATTACGTGCTGACCAGCACCAAAGGCTTCCATCTGAGGAGGTCCGCTCGGGAATGTTGTGAGCGTGATATTCGCTTTTAAGATTTTGATGTCCCATCCCTTTTCCTTGATTAAATAGATGGCCGCATGATGCCAGCTTGGTTGAGCGCTGAGCTTTATCTCCTTTATCTCCTCAACTGGTTTCTGAGGGAAGAGCATGTAAAAGGCTGTAGCGATTATTAACAACGCTAAGACAGCTAGAACTGCTATCATATAACTCCTTTTCACGATCTCCTCTCCCCAAGAGAGTATGGTGATTGCTGATTGTCAGCTTAAAAAGATTTCCTCAAGGGATTTCACTAAACTACTGACCTCAGGAGCTTAGATGCCTACTCTCATTGAAGTTTGAAAAACCCCTAGAGACATGAGGAGTCTCCCATTCTCTCGCTGATCGTACTAGCTTTCTCAGCAAGGTGATATTTCTCTATAAATTCGAGAGGTACTCCTATGACCTCAGCTCTCAGCTCTACGAGTCTCCTGACGATTTCCTCAGTATCACCTACCTCCAGTATCTTCCCTTCCAGCATAAGGGCTGATCTCTCACATGTCATTAGGGCGAAATCCATGTCATGCGTCACGATCAATATCGTGGCATTGAACTCTTCCTTAGCCTTCCTCAGGGTATCGGATACAATAGCCTTAGTCGTAGGATTCATAGTTCCTGATGGTTCATCTAATATTAAGATCTTGGGTTCCCTTATCAAAATCTGCGCTAAAGCCACTCTATGCCTCTCTCCTTCACTTAACTCCTCCGCGTTTTTCTTCAAGAGGGCCTCCGCTTCTCTAGTACCAAATCCTATACCTGTGAGGATATCTATTGCCCTAAATTTAGCGAACTCCGGGGGCATAGCCAGTCCTATACTCTCTGTGAGGTTCTGAAGGACACTTCTGTAGGGATAAAGGGAATACTCCTGGTGAAGCACTCCGATATAAGGCGCTGCCCGCCCCCTACCAAAGGATCCGGGTTGTTTCATATCTACCCAATCGTCACCGATTCTCACAAACACTTCACCCTCAGTGGGTTCTATGATCCCGGAGATTATCCTAGCTAGAGTCGTTTTACCTGAACCGCTGGGCCCGAGTATCCCGAAGATCTCCCCCTCACCCACCGTGAGAGAAACACCATCTACAGCCTTGACTATACCCCTGATGATGGAGTAGTAATATTTTTTCACATCTTTTAGCCTGAGTATATCTTTCCTATCGGAGATTTCGACGATAATTTTTCTCACTTCAATCTGGCCAACGTAATTAGAGATTATTTCATCAGCAGTTCCCTCGCTCTCTATTCTACCTTTCTCGAGCCATATAACGCGGCTAGATAGCTCTCGGAGTACCTCGGGTAGATGTGATGTCAAAATCATAGATCTCTTGCCTTTAACGAAATTTTTGAGAATATCTATGATCAAACGCGTATTATGGGGATCCAAGGTACCCGTGGGATCGTCTAGCAAGAGGAGAATGGGGTCTATAGCTAGTTGCCTAGCGAGAATTATCCTCTGCTTCTCCCCCCCACTTAAATCTCTAGCAGGGGTTATGGCTCTGTGATTCATATTGACCATTTTTAGTAGTTCTATTGCTTTTTCCATGATGTAATTACCTTGGTACAGCTCTAACGAGTCCAATGCCTCGATCACGTTTTCAAGAGAAGACTTTTCACCGTATAACGCGAACGTCCTTTGAAGCATGATGCCAAGTCTTCTCCTCAGGGAGTATAGGAGGGTTCTATCATCGGATCCCCAGATGTCGACTTCCCTGTACCTCAGCGTTCCTCCGCACCTAGGGCACTTATCACCCTCTTTCGATGGTATATCAATCCATTTACAGTTATCACATGCCGTGACAAAGTAAATTATCTTTCCTTCGTCCGGTCTGTACTCTCTCGATCCCCTTATCATGTTTATAAGCACTGACTTACCGCTTCCGCTTCCTCCGAGGATTCCTAAGGCCTCCCCTTCTTCCAAGCTTAGATTTATGTCTCTAAGGACGTATTCTCCTCCGAACTTCTTTGAAACTCCTTCGAGCCTTAATATCTCCCTGCTCATCGAAAGGACGGAAGTTCTCTCCTTAATAAAATTTATCCTCTACTACTCCCTTCTCTACGGTAATAATATAAGTTTAAATAATGTTAGGCTACTCTGCTAATTAGTATGAGAGTTAAAGTGAACGGGATTGAGATCAAAGCTCCTAAGGATGCTACTATCGAAGAGATACTTAAGGAAAATGATTTTCCATATGATCCACGTTGCATAATCGCTCTGGTCAGGAGAGAAGAGGCCCCTCGAGTTACAGTAGAAAGATATATCCTGAAGACGAATAGAGGCGAAATAGTATTGAAAATAAATGACTTTCCCTTATGGGAGAAAATTGAGAAAAAAATTACCGGATTAAAGGTATACTGGAAAACAAGAAGGATGATATCCATGGGGGCTTTCAGATACTACTACCACCCGACGAGTGTAGCGAATGACTATGACCCAGGCACGGTGGCCCTGAGTGTCATCGAAGGAAATGGATACTTGCTCTTTAATCTCACCAGATCTCGCATTGAGCACTATACAGAGGGGACAGGTGTGATAGGAAGGGTTATCAGAGGATTCGACGTCCTAGAGAAGCTAGATGTGGACGATTATATCATAGAGGTAGAAC
>JAVQRZ010000265.1:0-2469 GCA_033582115.1 Candidatus Korarchaeum sp.
TAGCGACTTCAGGAGTATACCCGGCTATGGGATCGAGGGCGTTGTCGGAGGGAGGAAGGTGATAGTAGCGAGCCTTAATTACTTCAGCGAGCTAGACCTAGATGGGGAGGGGAGCTTGATAGCGATCTCTGTAGACGGTGAGCTAGTTGGGACAGTGGAGCTGGAGGACCTCCCTAAGGAGGAAGCTTTCACCACCATCAGGGAACTCAAGGAGATGGGCTACAAGGTCTACATGCTGACTGGAGATAGGAGAGCTGTCGCTGAGAAACTCTCAAGGGAGCTAGGTTTAGACGGTTTTTACTCTGAGGTGAAACCGCATGAGAAGGTTAAGGTGATTAAGGAGTTGCAGGAGAGCGGCTACTACGTCGTAATGGTAGGGGATGGGGTCAATGACGCACCTGCTCTCGTTCAAGCGGACTTAGGAGTAGCCATAGGTACGGGTACTGATATAGCTGTAGAGAGCGCGGACGTCGTGCTAGTGAGGAACGATCTCAAGGATGTAGTTCACTTGCTTAAGCTCGCTAGATCAGCTTACAGGAAGATAGTGGAGAACATAGCTTGGACCATAGGCTACAACTCCCTGACGGTCCCTTTAGCAGCAGGGATCTTAGCTCCCCTAGTGATAAGCCCTGCTGTTGGGGCTCTGATGATGAGCTTGAGCGATATCTTAGTGGTGATCAATGCTAACGCTCTTAACTGATTAACTCTAAATAAATAACTTTTATAGTATCCGTTCCCATGGTTAAGGATGCTCTGCTCTCAGCTTTCAACATAAGCCGACTCGCATGAGTACCTCATACTCGTTGGTGTACCCGAGAAGGAGGGCTCTCGAACTTAACAGGCTCTTCAGAGCGACAGCCTAAGCTGAACAGATACGCTACTAATCACTACAACATGTCTCAAGGACTGCAAGGAGGAAGCGGGTGTATGCTAAGACCCTAAAGCTCGGACTCACTCTCCGCAGCTTAGAACTAGCTATCGCTGGGGAGTAGTACGGAGCTGAGGGTTTACATAGCTTACATGGAGCTAGTTAGGTCTCAAGGCGTAGGCCAAACTGAGGGGAACCTCAGATAGGTATATCAAGCTGAAAAGATGAATTTTGAGATCTACAGGAGGGCTAAGGACTCCGGATAGAGGAGAAGGCTAGGATACGAGGTAAGTTTGGATATGCCTTTCTACAACTAAACTTACGTAGAAGAGGTCACTCCAGCGAGATGCCCATTTACCAGGCTCTTGAGGGGAGGTGTGTCTACTTCTAACCTTTTCTTAATATCTCAATTACTTCTATAAGGTCCTCGACTAACATCTCGAAGAGAGCCCTTCCCCTATCCGCTGATGCTGTACTCTGCTTTCCGAAAACACCTGAACTCGACCTCTCAGCGGTGTAATCGAATCCGATAAGCTTACTCATGATACTCGCATCTGTCACTCCCTGGTCGAGCAGCCTCCCCTTTCGGACGGCCTCTGGATGGAGGTACATGTTCAGAGAGGTCTCAGCAGCTGCAGCATGACCTCTCTCCTCAGTATCGAATAGCCTCTCTAGAGCCTCCAAGCTGCTGCTCCACCATTGATAAATGTAAACTCTTACCCCTAACTCCTCTAAAGACCTCCTAGCGACTATATGTAACGCCGTAAGGTTTCCTCCGTGCCCGTTAATGATTAGTACCTTCTTAACGCCCCACTTAACTAGTGAATTCATTACGTCCATTAAGTACTCCTCTAAAGCGTGCTCGCTCACTGTTAGAGTTCCGGGGAAGTGCATATGGTGGAAACTCACTCCGACAGGTATAACGGGTAGAGTAACAACACCTGCCCTCTTAGAAGCCTCCTTAGCTAGGGATTCAGCTATCAGCATATCGGTCCCTAAGGGGTTAGCTGGACCGTGTTGTTCAATAGAGCCTACGGGTAACAGAACTAGATCGAACTTCCTGAAGTATTCTTCAGCATCTTTGTAACTCATCAAGTGGAGCTCCCTCATAGCGATCACGATCCCATCTGGAAGTGAATATAAAAATCCAAAGTGATCGCCAACAGAACGGGAAAAGCGTCTATTTGAAAAACGAGATCCTTTCAAAGGAGTGATATGCGAATAGTAGTAAGATAGTATTAGGTATTGGAGCGATTTTTATAAAGGGTCTTCCTCTGAAGCTTAGTTAGTCCGCGTCACTAGACTAGTGAGATCTCTTAACGACATGAGGGAGACTATGGCTCATACGAACGTCATCAAGAGAGTAGCATTAGTGCTCGAAGCTTTCCTAGGAGGGTTTTACGTAGCTGTAACGAGAGGTCTCTTCGTACCCATGCTGACTTACTCAGGTTACTCTGTAGAACTGCTATCCAAAGTGCTCCTACCGACCTCGATAAGCGGTATCCTCATATCGTTGGCTCTCTACAGTAAGCCGAGTGTTTTAACTAGTAGCTTCAAATACTCCCTCGTATCTCTTCACATAGTTGAGAGGATCGTCTGGT
>JAVQRZ010000266.1:0-3178 GCA_033582115.1 Candidatus Korarchaeum sp.
ACTCTCTTACCATCGAGCTCTATTACCGTACCGATAGGGGCTCCAACGCTACTGCTATGCAAAGCCTTAGTGAGGACTACTCTCACACCGTTTACTTCAAAGAAGCTGCCTATGTTCGCTCCCAGGGAGCTCGCCCCTTCCCTCCTCGCCTTCTCTGCTACCTCGTAGATTGAAACGATAGTACCTCCATGCATCTTCGAGAGCTTGATAGCATCGCTTAAGCCATGATCACCGTGGTCATGAGTTATCACATATACGTCAGCACCCTTGCACTCCCCAAGCTTAATAGGAGCCTGAGGGTTACCTTCTATCCAAGGATCTATTAGGACCCTCTTGCTCCCCTCTAGGAGGAAAGCTGAATGCCCTAAGAAAGTGACCCTGACCAAAGCATCACCCGTTTGATAACACCACCTCCTTACAAAAATACTTTCTTAGAGGTTAAGTCGAGTACTGTGGGTCTCATATATGGCAAACAATGTCATCACTATTAGCCAAAAATATATCAATTGATAAAAACTTTAATATAAAATGGAAATTAATATAAGTTAATTAATTTTTACGAATGGAGAGCGATTCTATTATCGCATTCCTTACCTCGCTCCTCCTCTCCCTCGCCAACATCCTCGATAGGAGGGATCTCACCTCTCTCCTATCAGCGTATAGTGAAAGTGTTGAAGCTAAGGCGAGCCTGATTTTAGGGGAAGGATCCTCTATGAACGGATTTAATCCATCGATACCTATCTCCCCTTTCTCAAATAACTTCAAGAGGCATTTCAGGTATGCCATCCTAACCGCAGGCTCTAAATCATCCTCCCATCCTTTAGATACTCTCGCTACCTCAGGATTGCATATCTCTCTGAATATCATAGTAGCTAACTCCCTGAGCTCTCTATCCTCGCGAATCCTCTCTCTTAGCATTGTGAGGAAACTTTCAATACTCTCTTTTGACTTAACGTACGAGATTAAATCTGAGATTAATGAGGAGAACTTCTCGCGAGACTCTGCCTCCTCGAGGCAATCCCGCAAGTATGCGTTCAATATATCCTCAACTCTCATTTTAATAGTTTCATATTCATAAGATAACACTAGTGAAATTAATTCATATATTATTAAGGTGCAATTTTCGTCCTCTTTAATTTTCCATCCCCTCGTAGTGTAGTAATATTTATTAATAAATAACCTTTATGGTGTGACGTGAGGTGCTGAAATGGTGATGGAAACACTCAAGCCCCCCTCCTTCGAGGTCGAGGGGAGGAGGATCCAAGTCGGCGGTCCTAGACCTCAACTTAAAGAGAGGGAGAGATTAGTTAGATATACATCATCCGTTTGTCCTGAGTGCTACAGATTGCTCCCAGCGGTCCTCTTCGAGAGGGACGGCGCTGTTCACCTAAAGAAGATTTGCCCTGATCACGGGGAGTTCGAGGACGTTTACTGGGGGGATATTGAGCTCTTCAGAAAGGCCATGAAGTTTGAGGTGAAGGGTAGGGGCATATATCCGCCTCACACGAGTTTAAGTGCCCCTTGCCCGTTTTCCTGCGGTATATGCGAAGCTCATTGGAACACCACAGCTCTAGCTAACTTAGTGGTCACCAATAGGTGCAATATGGACTGTTGGTACTGCTTCTTCTACGCTGAGAAGGCAGGGTACGTTTACGAGCCTACGTTAGAGGAAATAGATAAGATGGTAGACCTTATGCTCAAGGAGAAGCCGTCCCACGGTAATGCTATTCAGATAACCGGAGGGGAGCCCCTGCTCAGGGACGATATAGTCGATATAGTGAGACTACTCAAGAGAAAGGGAGTCACGCACATTCAACTCAACACAGAGGGAATAGCCTTCTTAGAGAAGCCTTGGCTCATGAAGGAGCTAAGGGAGGCTGGTGTTAACACTATCTACCTGAGCTTCGATGGTGTCACCCCGATTGCAAACCCTAAGACCCACTGGGAGATACCCTATATCTTAGACTTAGCTAGGAAGTCATTCATGACTAGCATAGTGCTAGTCCCTACGGTGATAAAAGGGATCAATGACGGGGAGGTAGGGAATATAGTCAAGTTCGCAGCTTACAACATAGATGTGATCAGAGGGGTTAACTTCCAGCCCGTTTCCCTGACCGGTAGGATGCCTAAGGATCAGAGGGAGAGGTACAGAATAACGATACCTGATGTCATAAAGAGGATAGAAGATCAGACTGAAGGGCAGGTAGGTAGAGAAGCTTGGTATCCAGTTCCATTCACTGTTCCAATAAGTCAGTTCATTGAGGCACTGACTAAGAAGCCTAAACTAATGCTCACGAATCACCCTGCTTGCGGTATGGCTACTTACGTCTTTCCGGTGTTCGAAAGCTCGAACGGTAGGAAGGAGCTCAAGAGGTTCGTACCCATAACGGATTTCGTAGATGTAGAGGGCTTCTATAACTTCCTATCAGAGAGAGCTAAGGAGTTAGTGGAAGGGGCTAATAGACTCATAACACTACTAAAAGTAGTATACAAGCTACCTAGCTTCATAGAGAGGGAGAAGCAGCCGCCCGGTATTGACCTCATCAAGATAATAAGGAATATATTCTTGAGGAGGAATTATGAGGCCCTAGGTGAGTTTCACTATAAGTCCCTGTTCCTAGGGATGATGCACTTCATGGATCTGTACAACTACGATGTCCAGAGGGTTCTGAGGTGCGATGTACATTACTTCTCTCCGGACGGGAGGATGATACCGTTCTGCACATACAACGTCATATCCGATATATACAGGGACAAGGTGCTGAAGGGACACTCGATGAGCTTTGAGGAGTACGAGAGGAGGTACGGCCCTGGAAAGGTAGGTCCTTCTGTGAAATACAGGAGGGATGTAAGGAAGCTAGAATCCTCGAATTTGTACCGTAAGACTTATGAGCCCTTCTTGGAGAAGATAATGAGTCACAGAAGGGCGGCAGAGTGAATTGTACGACGTAGCTGTAGTGGGCGCTGGACCCGCTGGAACAGCAGCTACTTTCTTTCTCTCGAGTCGAGGTTACAGGGTCCTCACGATAGAGAGGAGCCCTCGCCCCGGAACCGTATGCGGTGAGTACGTTCCGGATCCCATCTCCCTGAGGATCCGTAGCGATCTAGGCTCTAAATACTTTGAATTCGTAAATCCCTTCATATTACACAAGCTATCTAGTATCCGCATAGAGCTCTT
>JAVQRZ010000267.1:0-2723 GCA_033582115.1 Candidatus Korarchaeum sp.
TACCAATAGGGGATCTCTACAAGACCCAAGTAAGGTGGATGGCTGAGAGACTAGGAGTACCCGAGGGGATCACTCGGAAGCCGAGCAGTCCGGCCCTCTGGGAGGGTCAGACGGCTGAAGCCGAGATAGGGATGCCCTACGAGAGAATAGACCTGATACTACACGCATTATTCGACTTGAGGGTGGACCCTGAAGACCTCAAGGAGAACTTCGGATCGGATGTCGATAAGATTTTAGAGATGCACGCGAGGAGTGCTCATAAGAGAGCGTTGCCTCCGGTGGCTAGGGTAAGAGTTTGAGGCTTGAGGAGATAGCTGAAAAGATAAGGAGATGCGAAAAGTGCCCATTATATATCAGCAGAAAGAAAGCAGTTCCAGGAGAGGGAAGTGAGAAAGCCAGGCTCATGTTCGTTGGTGAAGCTCCTGGAAGGAGCGAGGATGAGATGGGGAGACCGTTCGTAGGCGCAGCTGGGAGGCTTCTTGACGAGCTGCTCTCATCGATAGGGCTTAAGAGGCAGGATGTGTTCATAACTAACTTAGTGAAGTGCAGACCTCCTGACAATAGGGACCCGAGGTTTGAGGAAATAGAAGCTTGCCTCCCCTACCTGATTGAGCAGGTCTCGGTAGTGGATCCGGAGGTCTTAATCGCCTTAGGAAGGCATAGCGCTGGTGTGCTTTTGGGGAGAATAGGCGAGGTATCGATAATGAGGGTCAGAGGGAGGTTGCATGAGGTCGAGGTATTCGGGAGGATCAGGAAGGTGATGCCAACGCTACACCCCGCAGCAGCTCTCTACAACCCGAAGCTTAGGTCCTTGATTGAGGAAGACTTCGAGGAGCTGAGGCGTGTGATGAGCAGTAGGGGTTCCGGGCTTGAGGGCTGGATCTAAATTCAAACTAAGGACCCTTCAGCTTTCGGGTCGGAGCTAATCTCATACATCCGTCTGAAGCAACGATATCTTTCAATTACCTCGGTTATTTAGGATGCTTACCACCACTTTCAGCTCTACTTAGAATTTTTCAACGCTTACTTTCAAGAAGCTAATAGTAGACTTCAAGGCACTTGGACGCGATATCCTAAACCCGATTGTGGGTACCTAGGAGCATGTAAGGGTATTTTAGATGGATCTTACAGAGTAGATGAGCCTTAGTTGAGGGGCGAGGCTAATGAGCAGCTCTTCGTTGACAGTAACTACTCAGAACATTACGAAAGTAGCACCTGCTCGGTTTAAGTTCCCCACGATTCCAGATGTTTCATCGATTTCAAGGGTAAGGGATTTATTAGCTTACGAGGCCGAAGTTTCATGCATGTTCCAGAGGAGATCTCAGAGTGGGTAAGTAGGGGAAGAGTGGATAAAGTTGAGTTGGAATACGTGGATCTGCTAGGTTACCTCAGGAGTACCATGATCTCCGCTCAGAGGTTTTTAGAATCTAAAGTAGGGTCCTTTGATGCCAGTAGCGTGAAGATAGCGGAGATAAGCAGGAGCGATGCCTTATTGATCCCCGATTTCTCAACTTCCGTTGTTATTGATGGTACATGTAGGATCCTCTGTGAGATATGGGAGGATATGGGGAGAACAAGGTCCTCCATGGACCCTAGATTCATAGCTGAGAGGACAGAAGAGCTCCTAAGCTCAGAGGGGTATAGAGGGTACATAGGTGCTGAGATGGAGTTTTTCGTCCTTAAGGATGACCTCAAGCCTGTATCACCCCCTTGGTCAGAGGGGAAGGTGAACTACATGGTATCACCTCCCTTGGATCCCTTAAGGGATCTAGAAGTGGAGATGCTTACGGGACTCTCTGAAGCTCAACTGAAGCCTGAGGTAGTCCATCACGAAGTCTCAGTCGGTCAGCTTGAGGTCTCGGCGGTGGAATAGTCCGCTTAGATCTGCTGATTCCGTGATCAGAGCGAAAAGGGTCCTGAGAGAGATCGCTAGCAGGAGGGGTCTCATAGCCACGTTCATGCCGAAACCCATTCCTAAGATCAATGGAAGCGGTATGCACTTCCACATAAGCCTTTGGGACCTTAAGGGCGAGAGAAATCTGTTTTACGACGAGGGTGATGAGTACGCTGAGATAAGCGAAGTAGCTAGGTACTTCATAGGGGGGATATTGGAGCACATAGGCTCGCTGGCAGCTCTAGTATCGCCTACTGTAAATAGCTACAGGAGGTTAGTACCGGGCTTCGAAGCTCCTGTATACGCATCTTGGGGAAGAGGTAACAGAAGCGCAGCGATAAGGGTCCCAGTTTACAGGAGAGGAGTAAGTAAATCCAAAAGGATAGAGTTTAGAGTTCCAGATCCGAGTTGTAACCCTTACATAGCGTTCTCAGCCGTCTTCCTAGCAGGACTCGACGGTGTGAGGAAAAAGACGGACCCCGGAGAACCAGCCGACTTCAACGTTTACGAGTGTAACGCTGGGCTCAAGAGGTTGCCGAGGAGCCTTTACGAAGCCTTAGATGAGCTCGAGAGCGATAACTCCTACCTCAAGCCTGCTATCGATGGGGAGTTGCTGAGCAAGTACGTGGAGCTGAAGAGGAAGGAGGCATTAGAGCTGAGCGAGTGGCCTAGTGAAGCTGAGTATAGGACCTACTTGATGACCTGAAGCCCTCAAGCTCGACATCAACGTAACCCAATTATGTTTTTCACGTATCAACATTATATATACTTTCACTGGCAATGATATGATGCATAGCAAGAGATTACTCCTGCCTACTCTCGTTGCCTT
>JAVQRZ010000268.1:0-1173 GCA_033582115.1 Candidatus Korarchaeum sp.
TCGTAGAGTCTCCTTGAAGGCTGTGCTGAAAGTAATTTAGATAGAGTATCTGAAGGTGTATAACATCTCGAGCGTTCTGATGGAGACTGAGAGGAGTCTCCAGAGTGATTCCGAGTAGAGCTGAAGTTCCCCTGAGATCCTCTCCTCAGATGATGTGATAAGCGAGAGCTGTGCTATGCTGCTGGGTGAATTGATAGGGGTCAATGTCGTGATGTCACAAGTTGAGCTAAGCGGTCCTGATCGTCATGGTGACGTAACGATACCCCTATCTGAAGATGAGATACCATCAGTAACTAGTACAACTAAGAATACCACTACTCATTCCGCCTTGAATTAAGTTAAAATTGAAAGTGCCCGTTTAAAACGAGTTTTCTTTTCCTAAAGCTAGGTGGTGGCAGTGGAGCCAGTTATCATTGTTCACGGTGGTGCTTGGGCAATACCTGATGAGGAAGTCGATGCCCATTTGAACGGCGTTAGGAGAGCTGCTGAGCTAGGTTGGAGGATCCTGAGAGAGAGGGATAACTCTATCGACGCTGTTGAGAGAGTTGTGATGCTAATGGAGGACGATCCTACTTTCGATGCAGGTATAGGGTCCTTCCTCAACATGGAGGGCAGTGTTGATCTAGATGCCTCGATAATGGAGGGATCTCAGCTTAAAGCTGGTGCCGTAGCTTCTGTGAACAAGGTGAAGAACCCGATAAGGTTAGCTAGACTCATAATGGAGAGGACTGAGCACGTGCTCTTCGTAGGTGAGGGGGCTCATAGGCTAGCCTTAAGCTTCGGTTTGGAGCTGATAGACCCGAGCGAGCTCATAGTTGAGAGGGAGAGGAGGAGGTGGGAGGAGTTCAGAGCTAAAGGATTAACGCCTAAGAGAGCTTTCGATAAGGACTCGACCGTCGGAGCTGTAGCTGTAGATTCCAAGAGGAGGTTCGCTGCAGCCCTCTCTACAGGAGGTTCGCCCTACAGGATGGTCGGGAGAGTGGGCGACGTCCCCATAATAGGCGCTGGCTTATACGCTGATGACACCAAGGGAGCTGCAGCTTGCTCAGGGCATGGGGAAAGCATAATGAGAGTGGTACTAGCTAAGTCGACTGTAGATATGTTAGCTTTAGGGCTGAGCGCTATGGAAGCTGCTAGAGCGAGCGTGAGCCTGCTCGAGAGAGTAGGAGGGAG
>JAVQRZ010000269.1:0-1627 GCA_033582115.1 Candidatus Korarchaeum sp.
TAGCAGAGTTGCTCAAGGATAATAGCTTGGAATCGGGTAGGGTTCTCGAAGCCTTCTGCGGTAATGGTAGGGTAGCGATACCGCTAGCCTTACAGGGTTACGAGGTACTAGGGTTCGATATATCCCTCCCGTTCATACAGGACGCGAGACAAAAGGCCGAGAGGTATAGGGTCTCGGAGAGGGTTAAGTTCGTAGTTTCGGATGCTAGGGAGATAGATAACCTCTTGAAGGGGGAGAAGTTCGATGCGGTAGTAATAGTATCGACCTCCCTCGGCTACTACGACTCTATGACTGATGAAGCTATACTTAGGAAGTTAAGGTCACTCGCTAATGACGGTTCCATCCTGATAATAGCTAACACCTTCCACAGAGAAACTCCTAGTTGGAACTACTGCAGCAGGGTGTTCCAGAGGTATGGTTCGCTTGTCCTGATGGAGGAGATGAGGTTTGACCCGCTTTGGTCCAAGCTATTCTCGAAGTGGATCTTACTGAGGGATGACGGTCAAGGTAACCTGACAAAGGAGCTCGAGGTCCTCACGGACATAAGGATCTATACCTCCACGGAGCTAGCTGAGATACTGAGGAGAGCGGGTTGGGGGGTCGATTCAATATACGGAGATATAAGGAAGAGGGAGAAGTTCTCTCCCCCATGTCCCTACTTAAGCTTGGTCGCTAGAGCCATCCAAGCAACCGACTAAGTTAGATACTATCTCCCTTAACGTTTCATAGGGCTCCTTAACCCCGAACCTGCTCTTGATCGTCTCCCACGGTTTCCCCTGCAGCACCTTAGCTATGAGTATCGACTCCTCCCTAGGTGTGAGACACTCCAGACCCTGCCAGAAGTAGCTCCTCACGATTTCATATATGGAATCTGAAGCTAACTCGTAAACGTAAGTCCCCTTCAGGTAGTTGTTCAAGCGACTCCTCTGTGAATTGCTCAGCTTGGCTTTACTCCCCTCAATCCTCCCCTTCAGCAGCAACCTGGCTACGGATGGGTTTAAGGAGAAGTAGACGTCGTGCAAGCTCGCGAGCAACCTCCTCTTGAATTCCTTAAGCACCTCCTCGGAGAGCCTACGAGCTTCAGAGCTCAAGGGCTTCATCACGAGAACGCTGTACTCACCCGTCACAGGGTTCCTGCTAGGACTTACGTGGAGGGCGAAGTAACCTGACCTCACCCAGAACCTGAGGAGCTCTTCTGTAGCTCCGAAGCCAGCACCTATCCAATCGACACCGCTCTCTCTAGCTTCCTCCTCGAGCTCGCTTAGAGCCCTCGTCCCTAATCCCCTGCCCCGGAGCTCCGGGTGAGTCGCTATCCTGACTATCCTCCACCCCTTCAGCTTCCCGAAATTCTTGAAGCAGTAGTGCAGGACCAACCTGCTCGGTATCAAGTGGCCCGGGAGGTCCCTCACCCCCTTCATCACCTCATCCAGTATGTGAGTCGGTAGCCCTCCCTCCTCAGCCACGTGGATGCTGACTACCGGTTCACCCCTACTTTCGAGGGCTCTAGCGAAGTGATGAGGTGCATCTAAGAGAGTAGCTAGGTCGTTAGGCCTGTTCCTGTAGTGAGCTAGCACGTAAATACCGTAGAACTTCCTCAAGTAATGTTCATCTATATCCTGAAGAGATA
>JAVQRZ010000270.1:0-9065 GCA_033582115.1 Candidatus Korarchaeum sp.
ATCCTCCTAGAGAGCTCGCTGACCTCATCACCACCTCCATGGACTACTAAGGATTCGTAGTTCACTAAGTCCTTAGCTATCAAGCTCAAGTTCCTCAGAGTCCTTCCTCCTAGCTTCACTATCAGCAAGGTACCACCTCAGGGCCTCAAGGGTGGTATCAACAACCTCTCTGTTTCATCGAAACCTATCATGATGTTCATGCATTGCACAGCTTGACCTGAAGCTCCCTTAACTAAATTGTCTATCGCTGCGAAGCAGGAAGCCCTAGTATCGCTAGCAGAACATCCTAGGTCGGCGAAGTTGCTGCCTATGACGTTTCTCACATCTGGATAAGCTCCTTTAGGCATTATCCTGACGAAGGGCTCCCTGGCATATAGCCTCACTAACTCCTTGATCAAGCTGTCCTCATCTACCTCCATCAAGGAATGGATGCTCGCGTAAGACCCCCTTACGGAGCCGACTGAGTGGGGTACCATACTGATCTTAACGTCCCTTCCCGTGATCTCAGCTAGCTCCTGCATCACCTCAGCTTGGTGCCTGTGGCCTGAAGGTGAGTAAACTCTGATAGCTTGGCTCCTCTCAGGGTGATGTGTACCTTTGGACGGCTTAGATCCGGCTTCACTACTCCCCACCTTGAGATCAGCTATTAAGTAACTAGCACCTAGTTCAGCGAGTGGTACTGAAGCCAGGAGCGTAGAAGTAGCGTTGCAACCAGGTACAGCTACTAGCTGAGCCCCTCTTATCTTCTCCCTCTTGAACTCGGGTATCCCGTAGACGGCCCTCCTTAAGAGCTCGGGCGCAGGGTGCTCCCAACCGTACCACTTAGGGTAGAGCTCAGGGTCCCTGAGCCTGAAGTCAGCACTCAAGTCAATTACCCTCCTACCCTCCTCCAGGAGCTTGGGCGCCACCTCCTTGGACACCCCGTGGGGTAGGGAGAGGAAAGCTAAATCATAATCCTTCCTCAAGGCATCCTCAAGTGAGGAGAAGTTCAGCTTCAGCAACCCCCTGAGGTGAGGGTGAACTAAGTGTACAGGCTTACCTGAGTGCTCCTTCGATGTAACGGTAGTTATCTCAACCCCTCTATGGTTCAGAAGTATCCTGAGGAGCTCACCACCTGTGTACCCGGATGCTCCGAATATCGCTATCTTCAGTACGAATCACCTAATTAGCTAATTGCTTACTAGCACAATTTAAATGTTTTCTTCCGAATACCTAATTATTTAAATCGAAGATAGCGAGCTCGAGGGTACTAACAACTCAGCTGACCGCAATGCTTTTAGGGCATCTAGGGTGAGTAGGAGAAGGCTCCAGAGGTCTTGTTGACGCATTGCCTCGAGTTAGAGGGATGAGGGATCATGGGAAAGGAGGACTCTAATGTAGCTGTACTATCACTCACATCATTCGCGATAGACATCACGTTCAGCTCTTGGTGGATGATCCTCCCGCTCTACTTAGAGAGGCTAGGGGCTAGCGTTACTGAAGTTGGGCTCTGCTACGCTCTGATAGGCTTAGCTTGGGCCCTCTCGCAACTGCCAGGAGGTGTTTTCTCCGACAGGTTCGGGAGGAAGAGGGTGATACTGATCTCCACATTGACCTTCACCCCCTTCTACACCTCGATGCTCTTCCTTAAGGAGTGGGCTTCAGTCACCATAGCGGTCACGCTATCCTCGTTCTTCGCTGGCCTTCAGAACCCATCCTTCAGTTCTATGATAGCTGAGTCTTCAAGGAGGTTCGGATTAGCTAGAGCTTTCGGTTTCTACAACTTTCTGATGAACTTAGGATGGGCTGTAGGCCCTCTCATAGGTGCTTTCGCCATACCTTCTCTTGGCTTCGACCCTATCTTCGTCATAGGAGCTATCGTAACTACTGTTTGTTTGCTCATCAGAGCGGTTCTCCTCTCAGAACCTCCTGCTTCTAGCGAGAGGGTTAGAACATCTCTCAAGATGCTCTTCCTACCTATCACGCTTTCCATACTGATATTCCAGCTAGCTAACGGCTTGATCTCCCCGTTGATACCCCTCTACGCTGAGAAGCTCATGGGCTTTGGTGTAAGCGAGATCCAGCTGATGTTTTTCGCAGCTCAACTACTCGCATCACTCTCTAGCCTGATAGCAGGGCTCTTCGTAGCTAGGATAGGTGGTCTCAAAAGCTTAATAGTCTCCTTCATCTTCTCAGGGGTATTCTCACTAACATGGGTGTTCTCAAGTTCTTACGCAGCTTTCATCGTGCTCTCGCTCTACTACACCTTCCTCTTCGCCTTCACCGAAGTAGCTTTCAGCACCCTTTTAAGTGAGCTCACAGCGAGAGAGAGCAGAGCTACTGTCTTCGGGGTCTCTACCGTGATATCGGGCTTATCGCACTCAGCAGGCTCCTACATAGGCGGGGTCGTCTGGGAGGCTCTCCACCCGGTGGTTCCATTCCTGCTAGCTTTCACTCTGATGCTAGCAGCACCTCTACCTCTATTGAAAAAAAGGTTTTAGTGCCACTCCTCCACCTCGTTGTACCACTTCTCCTTCGTCCCTATCTTAGCCCTCTTCTCCCATTTCTTGGACTTAGGCGACTCGTTCAGGTACTTCAGGAGCTCATCAATTTTAGACCTTACTACAGCTTTATGTGACTCATCAATGTCGTACTCATCGAGTTTACCCCTCAAGAGCTGGAGGTTCGTTGTTACAGTGTACCAGAACCCCCAATCATCGAACAGACCCTGCAGTTTGAAGGCCTCCAAGTTAACCTTGTCCTCATCATCCCAACCTAGCTCGTGAGCTCTCAGCAGCACTATCGAGTCCTTGAAGTCCTTATCGTTCATCTTAACTATCTGAAGCTTCCCCAGGAGGAGTTCCGTTAGCGGCAAAGTTAAGGGGTCCTTCTCAAGTCTCCCCTTGAACTCTATGGTGTGGTTCATAGCTAGTCTGTCCAAGAATACCTCTACCATCGGAATTCTATCGCTGTAGTATATCTGCCTGACCCTACCGTAGTACATCAGGAGCCTCTGATCAACCTCGTAACCTCTCTCACTTAGGAACTTAGCTATCTTATCCCTATCCTTGGAGTAGCCAACTAGATCTATATCAGTGAATACCTTAGCCCCTAACCTCTTCAACCTCCCCCAGAGGTCCTCGTACTCTCTGCTGTGCATGTAGATAGCCATACCTCCTATCACCCTCAGGATTATCCCCCTCTCCTTAGCTCCCTGAACTATAGCTTCAGCTTCCTGTATGAACTCCTCAGGGGAGGGGTACTCCTCTATCGGTATCTCAGATGGTAACCTGAACCTCTTCATGTTCCTCACCCCGACACGAAGGAGTAAGCTTTTACCTTACCCTTCTCTACGTCTATGAGGACGCCCTTCAGTATCCCCTCCCCGTACTCGCTCCCGGGGTTGAAGCAGACCGTCCTGCCTATGTTGCAGACACCCTTAGACTCATGTATGTGTCCGTGTAATCCCATCATAGGCTGATACTTCTCTATAGCCTTCCTGACGGCTATGCTGCCAACTGGGATCATCTCGCTTACTGAAGGTGTGAGGTCCTTTGAGAG
This sequence comes from Candidatus Korarchaeum sp., assembly GCA_033582115.1. Classification (GTDB taxonomy): domain Archaea; phylum Korarchaeota; class Korarchaeia; order Korarchaeales; family Korarchaeaceae; genus Korarchaeum. The sequence continues at coordinate 3,541 of JAVQRZ010000270.1, forward strand.
CTTAGGAGCTAAGTCTAGGCCTGAGTCGTAGGGAGGAACGTGGAAGTTGAATATAGCGTTCCCCATGTTCTCAACTTGCTTCACAAGCTCTTCTATGAGCTCCTCGAGCCTCTCCTCAGGGACCTCCCTAGGGGTCCTCCAGGGGGTGGGGTTGGAGTAGGGCAGCGTTACCATCTCGTGAAGGTCATCCACCCAAACCTTCTTCATGCCGACGTTCACGACGAATTCGCTGCTGTTCAGTACCTCCTCTACCTCGAACGGATCGTCGTTACCAGCTGCTACGAATATCTTAACGTTCTTCCCCTTCAGTCTCTCCTCAGCTAACTTCACCCAGCTGCTCAGTCTAGCCTTTATGTTCTCCACGAAGAGCTTGTCCTTGAGCTCATGGTTCCTCTCTATCTCATCTAGTTCCTCTTTAGTGACGATTATCGGGTAGTAGCCAGCTATAGAGATCCTCTTCTTGATATCATCGAGCTCCTTCTCCTTGAACTTATAAGTGCCCCCGAAGAACGTGCTCACGTAAGTGCTGTCGGGGTTCCTCACTATGGGGATTATGAGCTTCCCAGCTAGGTCTCCGAGCATGATGCCTACGTCAGCCTTGTATATAGGTATAGCATTTAGGAACTTCCTAAATACGTACTCAGAGCCGTGAACATCTGTAATGAACAGGATCCTAGTCATAGGATCACCCACTTATCGAAACTAATTAAGGCATCATAAAAATATATTTAAAAAGAGAATTACCTCACTCCGGAGGTAGCTCTTTCCACGCTAGATCTATGTTTATGCCCTCCCTCTTGTTCCTCCACCTCCAGTAAGCCCACCAGAGCATGCCGCCAGTCCAGACGAAGATGAAGGCTATCAAGCCCTCAATGGATACACCCTCTAGCTCAGGAGTGGTGTAGTAGAAGTACTCTATTATAGCTACGTTTATTAAGTCTATCACTGCAGCTATCGAGATTATATGGATAGGCCCTAACCTCCAGTTCCTGTAGGGAGAGGTCTCCCATATTGATCTGACCTTCCTGACGAACGGGAATATGAGGGCGCCTAGAGCAGTGACTCCCCATAAGGACATACCTTCAGTAGCCGGGCAGTCTAGCGAGGAGATAGGGTCTGCTCCTCCGAAACAGTAGGCCGCTATGCCTAGCTCGCAAGCTAGGAAGAAGAACGTTAGGTTCTTAACTGGGGATGCCCACTTCGGGTTAACCTCGGAGAACCACTTAGGTCCCATCCTGTCCATACCCCAAGCTACAGCTATCCTGCTAGCAGCTACGTAGCCTAACGGGATGTACATGTAATCGCAGATTATGAAGCTCAGAGCCGCTATCACAGCTAGCGTGTAGCCCAACGGGTTAGTTATGTCTAGGAAGACCCTAGTCACCCCCATGAAGTTAGGTGGGAAGGGCATGTTGTAACCTTCTAGTCCTACGTTATCAGCTACCGATAGAGCGTACATGAAGTCCCTTCCGACGACGCTAGGGAAGAGAGAAGCGAATATTAGGACGAATATCGCTGGAGCAACTACAGAGCTCACCTGAGCTATCATTATATTTCTCTGAGGTCTCTTTATCTCCCCAGCCATTACGTTTAGGTCTAAACCGTATCTAGCCCACCAAGCGTTGACTACCACTAGGCCTAGAGTTCCCCAGAGGACTCCTGCTGTAGGAGCGAACACCCTAGGGTCTGTCTCCATTGCCACCTTTATCATCCCCTCGTAGTCAAGAGAGTTGTACTGAGCTGCCATTGTGTTCCAAGCGGCTATGAACTCCTCGTGGGAGTGCATCCCTAGTATAACTCCCAATACTGAGAGGAATAATATGGAGAGGATCATCATCGTCCTCTGGTGCCATAAGTACCACCTTAGCCCGTAGAAAGTGAAGAGGTAGCCCAAGAAGTTGACTATAGAAGCTATTATGAACATGCCCAGCGGGGTAGCGCACCACTCAGCTGCTTCCCTCATCTCCAGCATGCCGAAGAGCGTAGTCAAGCCTGGATCAGCCACCCAAGGCGAGAGTATCACCCCCCAGAGCCACCAGACGAAGTACTCAGCGAAGCTGACAGCCATGCCTATAGCTGGGTGCAATATCCTAGTGTTGTAAACGTAGCTACCTCCACTCCTGGGCATAGATGCTCCTAGGATGCCCCAAACTAACGCTGCGCCGAAGACCCCGAGGAAGGTAGCTATCCATATCGAGTTAACTATATCCCCTGATGGGAAGAGCCAGATCCCCCAGCTCAGCAGGGTCCATATAGCAACAGCAGGCCCTTGATTCAAGAAGCCGAACGAGAAAGCATCTATAAGACTTGCTTCCCTGACCAACCCGCTCGCCCTTCTGGCGAAGACCTCCTTCGGGACTATGCCCCCGCTACCTTCGGGTGACATTTGCACCACCTACCGCTGTAGACTTAAGTCGGTCCTTTGTATTTCTTATAAAGATTACGCTTTACAAACTGAAAAAATTCTTAACATAAGATTCTTCGATTCACTATTATCCAAAATTATCCGAGATGACGTTACTGAAGCGTCGCATCGCCTTCAGGAGCGGAACTTTCTATTAACAATCAGCCTCTGGCCTAATAGTAAAAATTTTTAATATTATCTTAAGAAGAAACCGTACTTGAGGGGATCCTCTGGGTCCAGCAGGAAGGTGTTCTTCGCGATCACGTGAGCATCACCTCCTATTTCAGGTATCACAGCGTCGTAAGGGCCGTATCTCGTCACTTCGACTATCTCACCAGTGAATCTCGTATTTATTATGCTCTCGAAGATCAGCTCCTCCCCTACCCTCACTTCGCCTCTAGCTAGGAGTAGAGGAAGTCTAGCGCTCACTCCAGTGCCTGTAGGGCACCTATCGACCTCACCCTCAGCGAAAACAGTCACTTGTCTGCTGTGAGAACCTTCTTCCTCAGGCGGGCAGATGAATATAGTGCCGTAGAGGAAGCTCAGATCCTCTTCAAACGGATGCTTCACCTCAAGGCTCCTCATCACAGCCCTCTTTATTTTCATCCCTAGGTCTATGATCCTCCTGTAATTATCGGGGACGCACCTCAACCCTAAGTCCTCAGCGTTGACGAAAGCATAAAATGCCCCTCCGAAAGCCACATCGTACCTCATCCTACCGATCTCCTCTACTTCAACTTCATTATCCAGAGCGTAAACGAAAGATGGGACATTCTGAAACTTCACCCTACCTACCCTACCGCTTCTCACCTCAACGAAAGCCCTAACTAAGCCGGATGGCGTTTCTATCCTCACCTCAGTCTGGGGCTCGGTGGCTTCCACGATGCCTGTGAGCACTGCCACCTTAGCTAGAGCGATGACAGCGTGTCCGCAGCCTGTACTGTAGCCCTCGTTGTGCATGAATATCACACCGAAGTGAGCCTCCCTCGAGGAGGGCTCTGTTATCACAGCACCGTACATATCAGCATGTCCTCTAGGCTCAAGTATCAAAGCTCTCCTCAGGTGATCTAAGTTCTCCATGAAATACCTCCTCTTCTCCAGTACGCTCCTCCCCGGGATCTCAGGGATGCCTGAGGTTATTATCCTCAAGGGCTCCCCCTCTGTGTGCGTCTCCATCGTTGTTATCGTCAGCCAATCGCTCGGAGGCAACCAGCTCCTCATCCTGTTGAGAGGCTCCATCAAGTAGCACCGATCATCATAAGAGCAAGGAAATAAATAAAAATTAAGATAGAGGAAGTAAAGAGGATATAAAAAATAATTTTAAGATGAGATCACTAGCTCCTCACTTGAGCGCTCTTGAACTTCTCTCTGACCTCCTTAGGTATGCGAGGTCTCTCCGGGAGGAGTCCCTGAGATCTGTAGATCAGTATTATAGCTGTTATGAGTCCTAGGAGGATCTGATAGAGCCATATGACATCGAAAGGTAGTATACCAACGAGCTCGTGCTTGTAGTACGTTATGAACCTATCAAGTATGACGAAGACCGTAGCGCCTAATAGAGCCCCCTTATTGTTACCGATACCTCCTAATAGAAGCATGAGCCAAGGTAAGAAGGTCCAATTAAATCTAACGAACTGTCCGGGCATTACGCTACCGTTGAAGAAAGCCCAGAGAACGCCGGCCATACCGCAGAAAGCAGAACCTATCACTATAGCTATAGCCCTGTACTTGACTAAGCTCTTCCCGAGCGCAGCAGCTGCGACTTCGTTATCTCTTACCGCTTTCATCGTCCTCCCTATCGGGGTGCTACCTATGTACTCAGTGTAAGCGTAAATCAGGAGTGCGACCAGCAGCATCGTAAGCGTCATGACGATCATCGTGTTCTTACCGGCCCACCCGAAGAGGGATGGTACTTGCACACCATATTCTCCTCCTATCAGTGGTTTATAAGCTCTGGCAATCACGTTAGCGATCTCACCGAAGGCTAGCAGCGTTATAGCGAGGTAATCGATCCTCAGCCTTATAGCAGGCGCTACTTGTATCAGACCCAGTACGACACCGACAATAGCACCTATCAGTAAGAAGAGTATGAAGAGCCCAATCGAGAGAAGGGGTTGCGAGTTCAAGAGAGGATTTATTAGAGCTAAAACACCAGAGCTCTCAGTTATAGGATCCAAATCCGTTTTTATTCCAAGTACCCATATGGCGATTCTAGGTGCTAGATTGCCTATTATGTAAGCAGCCCCCGCTGTTGGGAACATCAGACCGAACTGCGGGATTCCTGCAAAGCCCCTCTGGATGTTTAAACTCACCGTAGATATGAGGTAAACTGAGTATACCGCGATGAAACTCGTGAGGAAGAGGATCGATTGTTCCACTATCTGCTCCATATACTAACCACCTCATCTCCTCATGATCAGGGAAGCTATTCCAGTTGGTAGAGTCACTAGCACTACCACCATGACGCCTAGAGGTATTATCATCATGTAATTTATTATATCTGGGCCTAATATTGAGGCTAAGAATGAGAGGAGCAATATCTTAGCGAATCCTAGTATGAAGCTACCGATAGGTGCTCCGATTAGGTAATCTAACCCTCCCATTATACTAGCGCAGAACATCTCCGCTAAGTAGTAGGTACCGGTGAAGACGTTACACATCTGGTAGAAGGGCATTAATGCGCCAGCTACCCCCGCAGTAGCACCAGCTATGAACCAGGATAGGAGGAGCATCCTGGAGACATTAACCCCTAGCGTCTGAGCTAAAGACGGATTCTCCATGCATGCCCTCAATGCGATACCTAAGTTAGTCTTGTAGAGGAGCAACTGGAGCGCTATGAAGGTCACTAAGAACACAGTGAATGAGATCAGGACCACTCCTTGGATACCGCTGATGCTGAAGTCCATAGGAACGAAGTAGATGTTCCTCGAGAGGATCTTGAATTCGAACTGAAGGGTATCAGCGAGCACGTTGAGGACTCCGTACATTAGGATATCGAAAGAGAGGGTCGCTATCATCAATAGGAATATAGATGCTTTCCTCCTCCTAAGCGGTTCTAGAATCGTGTAGAACAGCAAGGCAGCCTCTAATCCTCCTAATACAAATCCTAATGGAACCCCTA
>JAVQRZ010000271.1:0-2946 GCA_033582115.1 Candidatus Korarchaeum sp.
AGCTCTACTACCCTAAGTCGTTACCCAGGAAATAGAAAAGACTGCTCTGTCCCTTTACATGAGTACTATACTTATCTTCACGTCCTCCGGAAGGGAGATCCCCATTATGCTCCTTATATACCTCTCATCAGGATTTGGGATGTCTAAGATCCTCTTGTGGATCCTCAACTCGTATTTATCGTATCTATTCGTCCCCTCCCCGGAGGGGTTCCTCAGAGCGGTCACTCTCAACCTTTTGGTCGGTAGGGGTATGGGTCCCTTTACCCTAACTCCCATCTTCTCAGCTATATCCTTGAACATCCTGCTGACCCTTTCTAAGCTCTCTGGGTTCGTACTGACGAGCTCTATCCTCAGGACCTCTGTCATTCTGATCACCCTTCCATCATAAAATATAAAAATTAGGGGCCTTATTTTATTTCTTCTTCCTCTCCAAGGGGACAACATCGAGCACTATGCCTGCTGCTACTGTTATCCCCATGTCCCTAACGGCAAATCTCCCAAGCGGTGGGAACTCACTGTACTTCTCGATGACGAAGGGCTTAAGAGGTTCGAACTTCACTATGGCAGCGTCTCCCCTCCTTATGAAGCTAGGTTTCTCCTCCAGAACCTGGCCGCTCCAAGGATCTATCTTCTTCTCTATCGAGACCATCTTGCAGGCCATGTGGCCAGTGTGAGCATGAATTACCGGTGTGTAACCAGGAGCTATCGCTGTTGGATGCTGAAGGACTACTATCTGAGCAGTAAACTCCTTAACTACTGTTGGCGGGTTGCTCGGGTGTCCTATGACGTCTCCTCTCTTTATATCCTTCTTATCTATTCCCTTTATGTTTATCCCTATGTTATCTCCTGGCTCCGCTTTGTCGAGTCTCTCGTGATGCATCTCGATACTCTTAACCTCAGCCGTCTTGCCTAAGGGTTCTATCACGATATTATCTCCTGGCTTGAGGACTCCTGTCTCCACTCTGCCGACAACTACAGTACCGACTCCAGTTATGGAGAAGACGTCCTGGACGGGTATCCTCAGCGGCTTATCCAAAGGTTTGGGTGGGGCAGTAAAGGTGTCTAGGACCTCATAAAGCGTAGGTCCATTATACCAAGACATGTTTCCGCTCCTGCTCACTACACAATCTCCTTGAAGACCGCTCGTCGGTACGAATTGGATCTTAGAGGGATCGTAACCTACCCTCTTGAGAAGGTCCGAGACCTGAGCCTTCAGCTCCTCGTATCTCTCCTTCTTGTAACCTACAGTGGGATCATCCATCTTGTTTATAGCAACAGCTAGTTGATTAACTCCTAAAGTCTTTATCAGGAAGACGTGCTCTATCGTTTGAGCCTGAACTCCCTCTCCGGACTTAGCTGAGACTACTAGTACCGCAGCATCAGCTTGGCTAGCGCCAGTTATCATGTTCTTGACGAAGTCCCTATGCCCAGGAGCATCTATCACGGTTATCATCTTGTGCGGGGTCTCCACCTTAGTGTGGAACAGGTCTATAGTCATCCCCCTCTCTCGCTCCTCCTTGAGCCTATCCACGATCCACGCGAATTTCGCGTCAGCAGCTAGCTCCTCAGGAGGAAGCTCCTCTACCAACTTGAGATCGTAGAAGAGCCTCCCGATTAGTGTGGATTTCCCATGATCTACGTGGCCTACGAATATCAGGTTTACGTGCTCCTTCTCAGGCATCATATCACCCTGCTGGTACGATCGACACCATCGCTTTCAGTGAGCTACGCATTTTTAAATATGATATAGAAGCATCCCACCTCATGTAAGACTCTTATATTAGTGAAAAGAAAACCTACTACTACTTTTATATATGAATAAAATTTCATTTTAACTTAAGATTTAAAAAATAAAATTTAGCTTATAAGTTAATAAATTAATATAGATCATTTTCACTGGCGATAAGAGCCTCCTCACCAGGATGAAGGCTCATCATGGTTAGAAGCACAACATGGCTTCCTACGGGGAAGTTGTCATGAAATTCTTTAGGCCCTGAGAAGATAATCGCTCATTGATATTTTATTTCAACTTAAGAGAATCTTTTTAAAGTTCTATCTCAACACCTACTCTCAATGCAGGAGAGCGAAGGGTTAGAGCTCAAGTATAAGGAGATCACAGCTTGGATGCTCACAATACCTCCTCTCGTAGCATTAATATCGGGATACCTCTCAACGAGGTTCTACATACTCGACAGAGATCTCGGCGCTAGGATAAGCATAGTACTGATGATAACAGCGATGTTCATATTCATAACAGCTGATAGGTACGTGAGGCTGCTCATATCACCGAAAGTAGAGGATAAGTCGCACGTAGTGATGCTCTACAGGAGAGCGATGATACTGCTGGGCGTGGTAATACCCGCGCTAGGAATACTCTCAACGCTAGCGGTAGGTTATCCTGATGCTCCGCTGACCTCCTTATCGTTCACAGCGATATCCCTAAGTGGGATCGGTTCTGCTTGGAAGAGGTTCTACGATAAGCTGACTGGCGCGATAATATTACCTCCTGAGGAAGAAAAACGTGTGAGGAAGAAGTGAGTCAACTTAAAAGTTTGCTTATCTCCTCTATCAGCGTATCAGCCTCCCTCCTCTCACTCCCTTCCACTAGAACCCTTACCTTATGTTCTGTTTTAGACACCCTCACTAAAGCCCAGAGATCCTCGGATGATATCTTAACACCGTCCGTTAAGTCTACGTCCATACCCCTCCTCTCAGCCATCTTGATGAGCTCCCTCTCTACCTCCCTCCACACCTTCACGGATGGGAAGTTCCTCCTCAAGACGTGATACTTAGGAAAATCCTCTAATATATCGCTCAAACTAGATCCCCTAGAGGACATGAGCTCGAGGATGAGGGAGGCAGCGAGAGGGCCATCCCTGCCTAAGTGAAACTCCGGTATTATCACACCACCGCAGCTCCCCTCACCACCGACAGTAGCTCCAACTT
>JAVQRZ010000272.1:0-26436 GCA_033582115.1 Candidatus Korarchaeum sp.
CGTGAATGGGGGGACTGGGTTACCCTCAGAGTCAGTTGAGCCTGATGCATCCACGACTAAGATGTTTACACTAGCCCTCCTCAGATCATCTAAGAACTTGTTCCCGAGTCCCCTACCTTTGTGCGCTCCTCTGACTAACCCCGCGACGTCTAAGAGTTTCACCGGGACGTATCTGTACCTCCCGTTGCACCAACCGTGTTTAGGCTGACACTTCAATCCGAATTCAGTACAGACAGAGGTCACCCTGACGTAACCTACACCCTCATTAGGCTCTATAGTTACGAAGGGCCTATCCTCCCTAGCAGCGTCCACTAGCGTTGCTGCAGAGAAGAAGGTAGTTTTTCCAACGTTGGTCTTACCGACCACCCCTATGAGCATCCTCTAGTCCTGCATGTCAAGCTTTAAAATGAGGGAGGTAGTGACCCTAAGGGTGTCAAACTTTGGTAATCGCTGGTAGGTACATGGAGAAGCTCGTCTGGAGGAGGAGAAAGGAAGATCCAGAGTTACTGAAGCTCTGGAGGGAAAGACTGATCCTCTGGAGGAGGGAGCCGGCTGTAATCAGAATTGATAAGCCGACAAGATCGGACAGGGCTAGATCCCTCGGATACAGAGCTAAGCAGGGGTTCGTAGTGGTTAGAGTTAGGGTCAGGAAGGGCGGTAGGAGGAAGGGGAGACCTAGGAGTGGGAGGAAGCCTGCAGGCTTAGGAGTGCTTAAGTTAACCCCCAAGAAGAGCATAAGGTGGATAGCTGAGGAGAGGGCAGCTAGGAAGTTCCCGAACTTAGAGGTCCTCAACTCATATTACGTAGCGGAGGACGGGAAGTACTACTGGTACGAGGTGATAATGGTAGACCCCCATCACCCAGCGATAACCTCGGATCCTAGGGTGAACTGGATACTGAACCCAGCTAACAAGAGGAGAGTATTCAGAGGGCTTACGAGTGCTGGAAAGAAAGTTAGAGGACTAAGATCCTCGAGAGGAATACCTGGAGTAGTCAGAAGGTTCAAGAGGAAATCGGGAGTTTGAATTAATTGAGGAGAGTAGCTTCTCTAACAGCAGAGATCTCAACTATGGTTTACCCAACTGAGGTAGAGGACAAGGTGAGGGAGTTACTACGTTCGCTCTGCGGTGAGGATTGCAGTGTTAAGGAGGAGAGGTTCTCCAGCCACTATGGCTATTCATTCAAGGTCCTCACTTGCGAGCTACCTCCTAATTCAGCTGAGGAGTTGCTGAAGAGGGTCATCTGCTCCCTAGATAAGTTCGATCTGATGAGCCTTATGGAGACCTTGAGCGCTAGGCTGGAGGGTAGGAACCTCTACATCAGGCTCTCGAAGCAGGACCTAGCTGTAGGGGTTTTCAAGCTCTATAAAGGCGATTCAGGTGGCTACTTAAGGTTGAAGTTCCCATTCAGGAAGGCTGACCTCGAGAGTATAAGGGAAGCGATAACGAAGGTTGGGAGAGATTGTACTCAGACATAATAGCTCCTAGATCAGAGGAAGAAGCTAAGAGGATGGTTGAGAGAGCTAAGTCCTTAGGTTATGGGATCTTAGGAGTAATAGGGGACGTAAAAGTGGATTCTATTAAGAGCTTTAGGGTCACTTTAATCGGAAGGATAGAGCCTAAACTGAAGGGAAGGCTTAAGGAGGAAGCTGACCTCCTGTTAGCCAGACCTAAATCTCTTGAGGATGCTAGGAAGCTTACCCTCAGCTCCGCAGTAGATGGGGTCATAACGACTTACGATTCGGAGAAGCCTAGAGTGGATTACATCAGTTTAAAACAGCTCAAGAGGAACGAGGGCGCTTTAGTAATTCCTCTGAAGTATTTAGTAAGGACTATCAGTGTGAACCCGCAGGCCCTGAGGTCAGTGAGCTTAGAGCTCAGGCTGGCTACTAGGTCTGGTGTATATCCATTGATCTGTAGCTTCGCATCCGAGGTGAATGAGCAAGTCCCACCTAGACTCATGATGTCCTTCGCTGAGTTCTTCTTTGACCTCAAGAGAGAGGAGGCTAAGAGGATGGTTAAGGACTTCCCGGAGTACATGTTGAGTAAGGAGAGAAAGCTGAAGCTGAAGGGAAGGGAGGTCCCTGAGGTTCAAGGTACCGATAGACCTTAAGGAGAGGAGGAGGTACATCTGCATCAAACACCCCGAGGGCTACCAACTCTCCAGTAAGATTAAGGAGACTCTCATGAGGATAGGCGGGATCAAATGTTTATCTTACACTAGGTTCTCCGTCATAGGTATGGGTAAGGATTCCTCAGTGGTTAGGACCAGTGAGGGATCCGTGGCAACACTGCTCACAGCCCTCTTATTCCTCAAGTACTTAGATCGATGTGAAATTGAGGTTATAGGAATCTCCGGGAACATGAGGAAAGCCAAGGAGATCTGCCAGAGGATCGAAAGCAGCATTAACCTCTAGTGTTCCTAAACCCTTACCTCCCTGTAAGTACCTCAAGAACTCCTAAACTAACTTTTTATACATCAACTTACTGAAGGTCCGGTATTAGGAAGAGAAAGGAGCTTCGCTATGAATGAATTGATCGTCCTGAAAATCAGCGGGAGGTTGTTAAGGAAAATCCTTAAGGTATTTCATCGTCAGAAATTTTAGAGAAAACTTCATCCTACCCTGAGGAGTAGATATCGAGGATAGATAGAAATATAATATCGTAACGTTGGGGGTTGAGTGAGCAGTAGAGGTGTTGAATGATGTTCCCTCAAGTCACCGGATATGACAGGGCTATAACTGTATTCAGCCCGGATGGGAGACTCTTACAGGTAGAGTACGCTCTATCAGCCACTAAGAGGACCCCCCTAGCGATAGGAATGAAGTGCAAGGATGGAGTTGTTCTCTTAGCAGTAAGGAAGTACATCTCCCCTCTAGCCACACCGCCTGAGAAGATATACAAGATAGATGATCACATAGGGGCTATAGCAGCAGGACTCGTTGGTGATGGCTTGGTCCTAATAGAGAGAGGTAGAGTAGAAGCTCAATACAATAAGTTGGTCTACGGGGAGCCGATAACAGTGAAGAACCTAGCTAAGAGAATCGCTCTCTACAAGCAACAATTCACTCAATACGCTGGCCTGAGGCCCTTCGGTGCCATGATAATATTAGGAGGGATAGATGAAGGGCCTGAGCTCTACGTCACTCATCCAGGAGGTGCCTATTATGACTACATGGCGTTCGCTGTAGGTAAGAACTCTGACAAGGTGAATGAGATATTCAGGCAGACCTTCAAACAGGAGTTCTCCCTAGATGAGTGCTTGAGCTATGCCGTCAAGGTCGCTATGGAATCGGAGGAGGAGGAAGTCAACGAGAACTACTTGGAGGTAGCTGTTATAGAGCTAGCCACGAGGAAGTTCAGGGAACTATCGAGGGAGGAGATAGCGATTTACGTCAGAAAGTCGGGAGAAGGGTGATTTTTTGTGCCGGAGCCCGTTATAGCTAGGATAACGCGGGCTGGGAAGAGGTTTGAAATATATGTTTATCCTGAGAGAGCTTATCAGTTTAGAGAGGGAAAGCAAGTGGATGTGAGGAGTATACTCGCTGTGGAAAATGTCTTCACTGATGCTAGGAAGTCGGAAGTGGCCCCGATCCCTCGGACTTGAAGAAGGCCTTCGGGACGACTGATATATACCGCATAGCGGAGACCATACTGAAGGAGGGCGAGGTTCAGCTAACTTCTGATTACAGGAAGAGGTTACAGGAGGAGAAGATGAGGTGGATAGTAAATTACATACATAAGAACTTCGTAGACCCTCAGACGAACTTACCCCATCCTCCCTCTAGGATAGAGAAAGCGATGAGGGAGACTAAGGTGAAGATAGATCCGATGAAGGAGCCTGAACAGCAAGTGAAGGAAGTAATCGACCAAATAAGGAAAGTTCTTCCTCTGAAGACCGGACAGGTTAGGATGATCGTCACAGTTACTTCCTCATCTTGGGCAAAAGCTAGATCTCTCCTACTCGGCCAAGGTAATATAATATCTGAGAAGTGGTCGGAGGATGGGGAGAAGGTGACTTTCGTCGTGGAAGTACCTATCGGAGCTCAAATGCTCCTCTTCGAGAGGATAGGTGAGATGGGAGGTCAGGCTAAGGTTGAGTGAGAGACTTCTGTACGTGAGGGATAGGGAAGTAGTAGTGCCGGGCCAGCCTCTCGCTAGGGGGAAGTTAAAACTGGGGAGGGATGTTTACATAGATGAGATCGGGATAGTAAGGTCTAAGAAGCTAGGGTTAGTTGACTTAAAGGACGAAGAGATCTCTGTAGTACCGCTAGCAGGAGCTTACATGCCTAAGGAGGAGGATATAGTTATAGGTGTAATCGCTAAGATAAGCGGCAACACGATACTAGTCGACATAAGGTCCCCCTATCAGGGAGCCATACCGATCCCTAAGAGCAGGGTCGCTGAGAGGGTAGACCTCAGGAAGTACGACTTGAAGGTGGGTGATGTGATACTCGCGAAGGTGAAGTCCTTCGATGGAGCCTCCTCCCTATACTCACGATAGATTTCGAGGGATTGGGAAGCTAGAGGGGGGATACCTCTGAGATTGATCCCGCTGAAGGTACCTAGGGTAATAGGGAAGAGGCAATCTATGCTCTCAATACTCAAGGAGAAGACTAGGAGTGAGATAATAGTAGCTAATAACGGGAGGATCTGGGTGAAACCTCCCTCTGTGAGAGAATTGATAGCCCTAGAGAAAGCCCTGAAGAAGATAGAGGAGGAGTCTCACGTTTCAGGGTTAAGCGATAGGGTGATGTCCCTCCTCTCCCAGGAACTGGTGTAGGTGGTAGTTATGCCGCTCTATGTTGAGAGGAAACCGGATAGGTTGATAACTGAGGAAGGAGTCAGGACTGATGGAAGGCTCCCGCACGAGATGAGATCGATCAAGATGATGGTGGGAGTTCTAGATAGGGCAGATGGATCTGCTTTCGTTGAGTGGGGAGGGAACAGGATATTAGCAGCTGTCTTCGGGCCTAGAGAGGTTCATCCGAAGCACATGATCCTTCCAGATAGAGCTCTGGTCAGGGCGAGGTACAATATGGCTCCCTTCTCTACTCCGGAGAGGAGGAGGCCGGGGCCGGATAGGAGGAGCATAGAGCTCTCTAAAGTCATAAGGGAGGCCTTAAAACCAACTATATTCGTTGAGAACTATCCCGGGGCCGTAATAGATATATTCGTTGAGGTCCTTAGGTCTGACGCAGGAACTAGGGTCGCTGGTATAAACGCAGCATCATTAGCGCTTGCTAGCGCTGGTATTGCTATGAGGGGACTAGTAGCTGCTTGCTCAGTCGGTAGGGTGGGTGACTTCATAGTAGTGGACCCGAATCACGATGAGGACATGTGGGGCGACTCCGATATGCCGCTAGCGATGATGATGGAGTCTGAGGAGGTGACCCTCCTCCAAGCTGACGGTACTCTCAGCGAGGAACAATTCAAGCAAGCCCTCGAGCTCGGGAGGAAGGCCATAAGGTTCGTTTACGAGGTCCAGAAGGAAGCTCTCAAGAGACCTTACCATTTAGTTGAGAGGGGTATCGGGAGGTTGATGTGAATGTTCGATCAGGAGATCCTGACACATAACCTGATGAAGGACTACATAAGGGGCCTCGTTGAGAAAGGCCAGAGATTGGACGGTAGAGGTCTCTATGATTACAGGCCTATAGAGGTACTCAGTGGTACGTTCACTAAAGCCGAAGGTGAGTCTTGGTTGAAATTAGGGGAGACTCAAGTACTTGTTGGAGTTAAAGCTGATCTAGGAGAGCCCTTCCCTGACACCCCAGATAAAGGCGTCTTCGTATCGAACGTAGAGCTCCTTCCAGTTGCCTCACCGACTTTCGAGCCAGGTCCTCCGGATGAAGGAGCTATAGAACTAGCTAGAATAGTTGACAGAGCGATAAGAAGTGTTGATGCTGTGGACTTAAGCTCCTTAGTGATCTCGCCGGGGAAGTTAGTTTACATGCTCTTCTTAGATATGTACGTACTCGATTATGATGGTAACTTAGAGGACTCTCTGACGCTAGCCAGCTTGATAGCATTAGGAAAGACTGAGATACCCGAGGTTGAACTCAAGGAGAACGGTGAGGTCGAAGTGAAGGAGACTAAGAGGAGACTGGAGCTCAAGGATATACCGATAAACTTCACATTCGTCAAGATAGGTAGAGAGTTACTCCTAGATCCGACGATAGAGGAGGAAGGCGTCTGTGATGCTTCGATCACGATAGCAGTGAACAAGGAGGGTAAGGTTTGCTCTCTACAGAAGAAACACGGTATTTTTAAGGTTGATGAGATTTTAAATATGGTGAGCGTAGCCAAGCGTAAGTGGCCTGAACTTGCTGAGGTAGTGAAAGGGGCGATATGAATGGTGAGAGCGCCTAGAAGTAAGTTCAAGACGCCTAGGTACGGTCTGAAGATAAGGAAGAGAGTTGAGAGTATCCTGCAGAAGAGTAAGAACGTCTACAGATGCCCCTATTGCGGGGCCATCGCTGTTAGGAGGGTTAGGTTGGGGATCTGGAGGTGCGGGAAGTGCGGGAAGGAGTTCACAGGCGGCGCGTGGGAGCCGTCTACAGCAGTAGCCAGGAGTGCTGAAATGACAAGGGAGGGCAGTTGATACTAATAACAACGACGAGGAGGCCCTCCAGAAGGACTAGATCTTTCATTAGAGAC
The DNA here is from genome assembly GCA_033582115.1 of Candidatus Korarchaeum sp. GTDB lineage: Archaea > Korarchaeota > Korarchaeia > Korarchaeales > Korarchaeaceae > Korarchaeum. Next base: position 6,660 of record JAVQRZ010000272.1, read on the forward strand.
CTATATTGCGTGATACCCACTTCCAAGAAGATGAACAGGGGAAAGATGTCGATGAGGGATCTGAACGAGCTAGCGATCAAGGAGGGGGTGGAGAGGGTAGTAGTGGTCGGGACTCAGAGAGGAAATCCTTCCTCTTTAGCGTTCTACGAACCATCTTTCTCTCACTTAAAGCTGATATCCCTCATAAAACTCAATGGAGTAACTTTAAGGAGGGAGATAACTGATAAGAGAGCTCCTTATGCTCGCAGGCTTGGGATCGTCTACTCGCATGAGGACTTAGGGGACAAAGCGAGGATCCTAGCGAGATCGTTCAAAACAAATATCTTGAGCCAGAGCTTAGAGAGACTCCGAGCTGAAGTTGAGAGCTGTGAGGTCGCTTTCCTCTTGAGCTCAAATGGGGGGATGAGGGGTACTTTCTATAAGGTGAGGCCCTCTGAGGAGCTCGGGCCTAGGATGAGGATATCGGAGATAAGGGAGTATGGCGAGGGTATCGATGACTCTGAGGATAGAGTTTGGGAGCGAAGCTGAAGCAGAGGAGTTCTTCAAGTCCTTCTCCCCTGACTTCAACGAGCTCGAACCGAAGCTGAACGGGAAGTGCGTCATGATAAAGCTAGAGGAGAGGCCAACTAGGGTGAGGGCGATAGCTAACAGCGTCCTGAGGATGGTCAACCTCTTTGAGGAGATCTCGGACTTCCTGAGGACCTAGGGTAATAGTTGAAGGGCTTCTCTAGGAAGATCACAGAGGGCCCATTGTAGAATAAGTAGAAGAGGCTTTCAGTTATCCCTCTGGATCTCAACCTCCTCGCGGAAGTATACACTACCATGTCCTTGAGGAACCTGAGCTTACCATAAGCGAAGGCTTTCATAGAGAGGAGAGCATCCTCAGAGACTTTAACATTCTCATCGAAACCTGAGATTGATTCTAAAAACTCCCTCCTGTAAGCACAATTGAAACCTAAGAAGTGAGGCCTCCCCACTATCAAGGTGAGTCTTACTAGGATCTCGTAAGAGAATATGTAAGGGGCAGTTAGCAGACCCTCCCTCTCCAAGGGATAAGCGGGACCTGTCACACCTATCACCTCGTCGCTCTTAGAGAAGCAGTTGACCACAGCATCAAGCCATTTGGTGGAAACTACAGTATCGGCATCAATGAACGCAATGATATCTCCTGTAGAGAGCTTTATACCAGCATTCCTGGCCTTAGCAGGGGAATCAAAGGATCTTGAGCTTTCAACTACATCAGCGTACCTCTTAGCTATCTCAAAAGTGCTGTCCTCACTCCCACCATCAACTACAACTATCTCATGAGCTCTTACATTCTTCAGAGCTTCTAGTGTCCTCTTGATGAACTTCTCCTCATTATAAGTGGGTATAATGATGGAAACCCTCAAATAATCTCCTCTCCCAGCATAAGAGATATTAGAAAGCTGAAGCCCGTTGAGATCAGGTTGACCGAGTGGTTATTGATCCATGGAAGACCACTTAAGCGAACAGTTCTTCCACTACAGAAAGAAGGATCCTCAACTATGGATCCATCGCACTCACAGAGAAACTTAGCTTGTAATGTAGCTCCTAAGAGTGAGTCAAACAGGGATGAGAGGAAGCCCAAGGTAGATGATAGCATGAGGACAGTTAAATCTATCATGTTGAAGATTAAAGCCTCTAATGGTATTATAAAGGATCCTAGAAAGCTAGAGAGAGTACCAACGATGGAGATAGCGCCTGAAGTACCATGAGGTACCTTCCTGAGGTCGGTTATCGTCCAAGGCCCTCTCCTATCTAGAGGCCCTAGCTCACTGCCTAGTGTATCAGCAAGGGAGCAAGAGATCGATGAGAGGAATGCGATCAAGTAGGCTTGATTATCGTCGGTATAGTATAGTAAGAGGGCTATTGACGGAAAGAAGAGGTTTGAGAGAACATTTTTCCAGCCTCTAGCCCCACCTCTTGGCTCTGCAGCTTTTATCCTCTCCTTATATGAGTACTTATACTTCGTGAAGATACTCCCCACCGAGAAGAAAGTGAGGAGCATCGTGACAGCAGCGTATCCTCCCGTGAGGGTGAAGAGAGAGCCCACTAGGATCCCAGCGATCAGACCACTCCTATCCACTACACCCCTGCTATAGCCGATCGATCCAACGACGAAGATCGATATAAAGCTCGCTAAGGTCATGATTCCATCAGAGGGCATTTATAACCTGAGGTTAGCTGATGGTAATCGTTTAAAAATTGAGGCGGTGTTAGTAAGGGGCCGTGGTCTAGCTAGGTAGGATGCCAGCCTGGGGCGCTGGTGGTCCCGGGTTCAAATCCCGGCGGCCCCATTACATAATCTTCTTTAAAAAGGTTTTTAGGACCCTTAATTTATCTGATTAGAATCTTCTAGTTTCTGTTAAGACAAATCTTAAAGCTCTTTCATAGAATAGAGATCGTTACAATATCAGAAGGAAATATATACGTCTGATAGAACCGAACCCTCAAGTCCTTATTCTTCATTCCCCTCACAACTTGGTAAGTCGTCTCAGAAAATCTTAATCTAAGTTATTACGTATAACAAGACCCTCGATGATCCTATCGGATATTACTCCTTTTATCGCTACATTAATAATTTTACCAACTTCGAGTCCCTCTCCGGAGGTCAGCCTTATGATAGGGCCTCCCTCGAGGGGGTAGGCGTGCCAGTATCTTCCAGCTTTAGGCGCTACTACTGCCTTAACTACCTCACCCACAAGCTCCTCTTTCCTCCTCCTATTAAGCTGAATCACGAGCTCTACTATCCTCTTGGAGTCCTTATTAACTTCAGTCCTGAAACTATGAAAAGCAGTTCCCGGGAGCGGTTTAAATCTATACACAGTTATCTTCTCAGCACCCGAACGGAACGCTTGTTTCTTCATCTCGATCGTTTTATCAACAGTAATCTTATTCTGACCGGGTAAGCTGTGTATGAAGTAAGCGTAAGGTCTCAAACCATACTTCTTAAGGAGCTTAATAGCTCTCAGTGAATCAGCTGGACTACAAGGCCTCCCTATCATCATAGAATGCTCAGGATCCCCTGTCTCCACACCTATATGTATCGGGGTACCGCTCAAGTACCTCCCTAAAATCCTCGCGATATCCTCGTTCACGAGACATGGTTTAACGTTCTCCACCTCGAAGAAGAAACCGTGCTTTATCGACAGCTCCTTCACTCCTGATAGAAGTGAATCTATAGCTTCTATGTTAGGTCCAGGATCTGACGGATTCCTGAGGGATCTCACTAAGAGGTCCCTCCCGTATTCCAGGAAATCAGCACCGCTCAGAACAATTCTCCTGACCCCTGCTTCAGCTAGACCTTCGATTTCCTCAAATAGGGCTTCCTCGTCTCTCGATTTCGGTGGGCCGTATAGTGAAGGAATGGAGCAGTAGCCACAACCAGGGGGGATGCCTTGAGGACATTTCAGAACGTCGAGCTTTCCGGAGTAGCAGTAAGAACACTTCTCACATACTCTCTTCTCTGCGAGGATCTTCGGTCTCTTGAAATTCGAGCAACTTCTAACGACCTCAACGTAAATTCTAGAACACTTATAATGCGGGATCGTCCTGTAGAACCTGATAGCATCAACTGAAGGCTTGAACATCAGGAACTCCTCTCTGGATAAGTACCTGAGTTCGCTAGTAGCCCCATTCGGAAATACGAGATTCGGGATCCCGTGGGTATCAGGTAAAGAACCATTTATCAACCCTCTTTTTAGAAGAAGATCGATAGAAAGCTCTCCTTCTCCCCAAACCCCGAGATTGAATCCTGACCTCTTAACAACATCTAGGTCCGATGTTATGGGGCCTCCCAGTATCTTCACACCTATCAGCAATTTAGAAGCCTTGCTAATAGCGACTTCATCCATGCTCATCGCACTAACGAGGCAAACCCCTCTGAAAGGCCTTCCCTTCCTCAAGAAATCCTCAATCCTAGTTATCTCGTATTCTAAGCTGAATCTCTCTAAGATACCGGCTATCAGCCTGGGACCAGCGCCTATCACATCCAATGAGGATAGTCTCTTTCCCTCACCAGATGCGAGCGCATCCAATATTAGGAACATCAGAGGTACTTCCCACTAATGGGAGATAAAAGGTTCCTATCGAATGACCTCAAGCTCCTTGAGGATCTCATCTTACTACCCTATAAGAGGATGAAGGTTTCAGAAGTGAAAGGCGAACTCATAGAAGACCACAGCGTCTTAATCGGTAAAGATATCGTTTGCGTTGGTGATAAAGTGACAAGAGTCCTCTTAGAGGCGGGATTGAAGCCTAGAGTAGTTGTAATAGACCTGAAGGAGAAGAGGGGAGGTGAATCTCTCGGCAGCGTACCTCTTGGACGGGTTCCTCGTACTAACCGCTAGAAACCCTCCCGGGGGACTGACCAAGGAGGCTTGGAGTAAGTTCGCTAGAGCAGTAGAAGTTTCCTCTAAAGTGAATGTAGCACTGCTAATAGAAGGGGAAGAGGATCTACTTGGCTTCCCTGCGATCATACTCTCACCTAACGATTGGGTCTTCGTCTACGGGCAGCCTGATGTAGGTATGATTATGGTCAAGGTGACCGAGAGCTCTAAGAGGGAGGCTTTAAAGCTCCTCGAGGATGCCTTCACTTCAGCTACTTCTCTAACGTACGGTCCTTAGAATGCCTCCTGATAACTACAAAGGGATGATCTTGATGGTATTCACTATACTCAGCACTCGAGAGCAGGGCCTTGCCTGTCGCTAAGAGCTCATCTCCCTCGCTAACGATGATGACCTCGCTCTTGGGTCTTATGTTAGGATCAGCCTCTTTCAAGAACTTAACGAAGACTGTAGTGCCCCTAGCTACGATATCGGCGAATGGATCCCTCACGACAACCCTGCCTATCGGATACGGTAGGTGTTTTAAGAGTAGCGAGGCTCCCTCTAGGGTTGGGATGAAGGCGCCGTCACTAGGCCTGAAGTGCCCTATCGTCATCCCCTCTAGCTTGACCTCCCTCAGCGTACCGGTGCTTTTAGATCTCCTTATGATAACCCCGTCTAGCTGCGGGAAGGGAAAATCGAACTGGTAAGATAGAACTGCTGAGAGCACCTCGCTATCACTAGGCTCCTCTTGAAGCTCACTGTCGTAGGGACATACTGTCTGCCCGAACGGGTAAGTGTACTTGAGCCCTAAAGGAACCTCTCCGTAGAGCAACCTTCTGAACTTCCTCTCAGCTCGAACCCTCTTGATCCTCTCCCTAGCTCTCACCACCTCAGGTCTCAAGAATGCTTCAGGTCCTGAGTACTGAAGCCCGGAGGACTTGAAAAGGGGTTCTCTTAGTTCTAGTATCCTACCGTATTTCCTGAGGAGCGTTATTAGAGCGAAATAAAGGTTAGGATGAAACCTAGATCTCTCTTGTACGAGCTCCCATAACCAATCCCCCCTTATGGCTTCCCTCACCTTCCTAATCTCACTTAAGCAAACGTAGAGGTTATGCTTCGCTATCACATGTGTTCTCTCCTTCTTACTTAATTCCCTCACTTCACTAGGAGCATACTTCAAGCAGATCGGACACAAGCAAGGGAACTCCTCTATCTCATTGAGGAGGAGGGTCCCGCTAGGGGTCATGTACCTGTCCTGTTCAGCGTAGAGTGAGTAGGAGGCTGAGTCGAAGGAATCCGCCCCCATGGCAGCGAAGAAGGCGAACGTCGATGGATGGCCTATGCCCCAAAAGTGAAATGGCTTACCTGCTTGAAGCAACGATCTGACTAGCATGAAGTGATCCGCTTGAGTAGCGAAGTCGTAGCTCTCTAGAGCGATCTTTATGGAACCAACACCATTATAATGGAAATCGAGTTCTTTGATCCTCTTTGAACACTTAGCTACGAGGTCCCGATACACGGAGCCCTGAGGGGTCCCTACCCAGAGCGTACCTGATAACTCATCCCTCATGGAAGCCCACTCCTCAGCGTGCTTTATCGTCCTTTCCACGCCGGCTTCCGATTCCTCCCTGCTTATCTCAGACGACATAGGTACGTCCACTATAGATCCTATATCTGAACCTATTGCATGCTGGAACTCGAGTATCTCCCTGTTGCTCACCTCAATAGCTCCATATCTATAGATCTGATAGGCCCCTGAGTCCGTCATAACAATTCCTCTGAAATCGAGCAAGGAATGAATTCCTTTTTCAAGAGCAATCTCTCTAAGCTTTGGATCTCTGTATATAAAGTAAGAATTCGTTATAAGACCTCTTATTCCCATCTCAGACATCTCCTTAGCATCTACCGTTGGTTTGTTCGGGTTGTAAACCGGGAAGAACTCGGGTAGCACTAGAGTACCAGAGCTAGTCCTAAGTTCGGAGAGCCTAGCTGATGCATCGAACTTCCTGACCCTGAAGTAGAGTGACATACTTAACCTCAAAAATAAATTATAAAATTTTTTAATTTTAAAAGTAGCTCACGTGATACCATTACCGTAATCCTTAAGTATGACTAGCCCCTTGCTCGTTATGAAAACCCTCTCTCCCCTGAACTTCCTCCTCCTCACGATGAGACCCTTACTCGCGAGGTACTTAAGGACGAACTCCCTAGCGAATCTATCAGGAATGAGCTCAGATGCAACCACACCCTCAGGACCAGCTTTTTCTAGCCTCCTCAGGATCCTTAAGTGCGCATCCATCAGGACGCTCAAGTCACCTTCACCCTTCACTCCCGTGGGTTCGGCCGAGGGATGGGGTCGCGCCCCTTTCATTGATAATTTGTGAACGTTCATCTCTATAAAACTTTTATCATCTGCCGAGCATTCTGCCAATTTTATCGTTGATCGACGAACGTACAGCTGATAGGTAATGCTGAAATAGGTTAGCGGTAGCTTAATGGGGTGCTAGCATGGAAGGTGAATGGGACGTTATAGTAGTTGGAGGAGGTCCAGCAGGTCTCTCAGCAGCTAAGTTCTCCGCTGAGATCGGTCTTAAAGTTGTGTTATTCGAATCTCACTCCGATGTCAGGGCCTGGAAGCCCTGCGGTGAGGGAACAAGCAAATCGACATTTGAGACAGCTGGCATAGAGCCTAGAGCAGGTATAGTCACCAATGAACTCAACATGAGGGTTTACGCTCCTTCCGGTAAGTACGTGGAGATTCCAATGCACGGTTATGCGATAAACAAAGATATGTTCCTCCAGGAGCTCGCGAAGAAAGCTGTACTTGCGGGAGCTGAGTTGAGGGTAGGTGAGAGAGTAGAAGGAGTGGTCAAGGAGGATGGAAGAGTCGTCGGGATCAGAACCTCTAAAGGTGAATCGATCAGGGGGAAGGTAGTGGTGGGAGCAGATGGTTACAACTCGGCTATAGCTAAATCCGCGGGCTTGGATAACAGCACTGAGCTCATACCCACGTACCAGTATAAAATGGTGGGTTTAGAGCTAGATTCCTATACGACAGGCCGTATTTACGTAGGGTCCTTAGCGCCAGGAGGTTACGCTTGGATCTTCCCAAAGGACGAACACATAGCTAACGTAGGGATAGGAGTTAGAGGAGGTTCTCCAAAGCTTTACCTAGATAAGTTCATCAAGGAGAGGTCGGAGATCTTCAGGAAAGCGAGGATCATAGGTTTCAGTGGTTACATCGTTCCAATAGGTGGCATGGCTAAGGGATACATCGGCGATGGAGTCATACTGATAGGAGATGCAGCTGGAACTGTCATACCCTTCACAGGAGCCGGTATTCACTCATCCATAGCTGCGGGCAAGGCTGCAAGCAGAGTGATAGAGTCCGCGATAATGAGGGGAGATGTATCCAAACGTAGCTTGATTGCCTTCGAGAAGGAATACGAAAGCTGGATAAAGAGGATAAAGGATAGCTTAAGAGCTATGCGTGTCTTCGAAAGGCTTAGCGATGATGATCTGAATCAATTAGCTGACGTCCTAGATTATGAGGACGTGCTGAATTTAGCTAATGGCATAGAGATAGGAAAGGTTGCTATGAAGTTGATGAAGCACCCAGTACTGGCTTCAAAGGTAGCCAGGGCCCTCCTCTAGGAGGTGCTAGCTCTGCTCGTCTCAGAGGATGACGTAGCTTTAATAGTGGTTTACGGGAAAAGGGGAAGACCTAAGAAGTTCCTAGTCAGAGTGAGGAGAGGGAAGGTTCTTCACACACATAGAGGATCGCTAGATCTCTCCAACCTGATCGGGAAGGAGTGGGGTTGCGTATTAGAGACTAGCAAGGGTGAGAGGGTTGAAGTTCACAGACCAACAGTAGCAGATCGCATCGAGAAGATAGGGAGAGTTACCCAAATAATATACCCGAAGGACGCTGGCTTCATGATCCTTAAGTCCGGAGTGAAGCCCGGGGATACTGTCGTTGAGATAGGCACGGGTTCAGGAGCGTTTACAATGGTACTATCGACTTTTCTAGGACCTGAAGGGAGACTTTACAGCTATGAGATGAGAAGGGAATCTATAGAGGCTGCAGAGAAGAATATCAAACTTTTAGGGTTGAATAACGTGATTCTAAGACATAAGGATGCTAAGGAGGGTATAGAGGAATCTAACGTGGATGCTGTGTTTTTAGATATACCTGATCCGTGGGAACTGCTTCCCCAGGTTCACGAGAAGCTCAAACCTAACGGCGCCTTCGTTGCTTTCGTCCCTTCATGTGAACAGATAAGCAGAACGGTCATTAAGGCTAGAGAAGTTGGGTTCGGGCTCATAGAAGTTCATGAGATATTAGATAGGGAGTACGAGAGCGATGAGAGGAGGACGAGACCTCTCCCTAGGATGGTAGGGCATACCGGGTTCATAATAATTGGAAGAAAAATTTCAAAGATTAGCCAAAATGACAAAAAATAATCGTAAGATATCACGATTTCTTTAATAATTTTTTAACAAAAGAAGGCTTTCCAATTAAGATCTCGTAGACCCCGGGCTCGAGTTCAGCTAGAGCAACCTCCCGTGATGCTAATGATAAATCTATCAAGTACTCCCCCGGTGCTACTTGCCTCAAGAAGGAGTCATCTATCAGAGGCTTCAAAGGGACATGAGAATCCTCTATGACTTCCTCCTTCCTACCGCTAGGTAGCAGAGCCACTGAGAACTCCATTTTCCTACTACCGCAGGAAGGGCAGAACTCCGGGATAGGGTCATCTGAGCTTCTAGCATCTATCTCGAAACCACAGCTCCTACACTTAAGGAAGATCTTGGTGTGCATCCTCCCACTAGGACTTAGCTAGCTCTACGATCGCTTCGTAAAGTGAGACGACGTTATCACCGCGTAGTGCAGATATCTGAACGACCTTGTCCTCCGAAGACTCTCTCAACGATCTTAGGCCTAGCATATGGTAAGTCTATCTTATTCGAGACCACTATGTATGGTATGAACCTCGCCTTAAGGTTTCCAGCGATAACCCAGTTCACTTGAGATGTAGGGTCCTTAGTTGAATCGAGGACTAGCAAAGCTAGATCAACTCTTTCCATACTTCTTATCGCTTCAACGACACCTCTTGCTGCTTCAGCAGCTCTCTCCATAGCCTCCTCCTTCTTAAAGCCGTACCTCAGGAAGCTCCTGTAACTCACCCTAGTGGCTATTCCAGGCGTGTCTATCACGTCCATCAGTATGGATCCGTTCTTCAGTTTCAGAGAGACGTTCTCAACTATATTAACAGATCTCGTCTCATGAGGTATCCTACTCACATTACCTGCCTTCCTGCCGGCGAAGTCCGTACATATCCTGTTAGCTAACGTGGTCTTCCCTGAGTTAACTGGTCCGTAAATACCTAAGGCTATCTTCTTCTTCCTACTTAAGATCCCTGAGAAGAGTCGAGATAACAGGCCTTCCTGAAATTCCACCTCTTGGCTAGCCTGCATTTCCTATCGAAGGATCCTACCGACTCAGCTAAAAAACAGGAAGTAGCGGATGTAATACGTCAGGAATAAGGAACTAGCACGTCACCTCAACACTATAGCTTCTCCCTCATGCGGTATGTAAGTCCTTATGTTCCTTCCCTCAAGCTTTCTCCTCAATTGAACGAGTTTCTCAGGCTCCCCGTGAACGAGGAGGACCTCCTTCAAACCCTTACTAGCTATCTTACTTATGAAGTTGATCAAATTCTGTTGGTCAGCATGTGCCGAGAAGTCAGCGAACTTCACCTCGCTCTTCACTTCTATCAGAGTACCATCAGGCATTGGAATCTGCCTGATCCCGTCCAGCAGCATCCTCCCCTTAGTCCCCTTGACCTGATAACCCGTGAGGTAGATTAGGTTCCCGCTCCTCGTCCCGAAGTGCTTGAGGTATGTGAGGACAGGCCCCCCTTGGAGCATCCCGGATGTCGTTACCACGATGAAAGGTTCGCTCAGCTCGAGTAGCTCCTCCCTATTCCTAACCTCCTCTATAGCTCTGTGATCGAAGAGACCCCTCTTACTCTCCCTTATCACCCTCTGTATCTCGGGTCTCAACCAAGACCAGTAGGCATTGTAGTACCTCGAGATCTCCCTTATCATACCGTCGATGTATATAGGTACCTCCTGCAGGACACCGGATTCCATATAGTGTATTAACGTGAGGAGAACTTCTTGAGCTCTACCTAGAGCGAACGTAGGGATTATAGTAACCCCCCCTCTAGCTATAACATTCTTTATGCCCTCTACGAACTGTCTCTCAACCTTCCTCCTAGAGGGGTGTATATCATCATCACCACCGTAAGTAGCTTCTATTATCAGGTAGTCTACCTTTGGGAGCTCAGTCTCCGCGCCTCTCAGGGTCCTAGTCCCTGACGTGTTTAGATCCCCTGTGTAAAGCAAGCTCTTACCATCGGCTGAGGTGAGGTATATCATCATGGAACCTAGGACATGTCCTGCGTTAAAGGTCCTGAGTTCCCATCCGTCCAAGTAGAGGACTTCATTAAGTCTAACGGGACTTCTCCTCCTCCTCAATAGCTGGACGTCTTGAAGGGAGTAGGGCTTATCGGCGTACTCTGATGAGAGGCTCAGGAAGTCCTTAAGCAATACCTCCCCTATATCCACAGTAGGAGGGGTTACGTATACATCGCAATCCCACTGCTTGAGTATCAACGGGCTGGCTCCGTAGTGATCTAAGTGGGCGTGGGTGAGGATAAGAGCTTCAGGAGGGGTCTTAGGGTCTAAAGGTGTGAGCTTTGAGCTAGTAGCTCCAAGGTCAATACCATAGTCTAAGATAAGCGAGCTCCTCCCAGTTACCTCTATGCTCGATCTCCCTACGCACCTAGCCCCTCCTAGGAACCTAAGCATCAGCTCACTCGTGCTGAAGCACCTCCTTCAGGAACCCCTTAGCGATCTCAAACTCCTTGAGCGATATCTCCCTCCCCAACCCTAGGTAACTCTCAGGCTTGAACACCTCCTCTAACTCCTCACGCGTGAGAACTCTTGAGATCTCCTCGTCACGCATCACCTCATCTGAGAACCTCATACCGCTCCTCTTAGACCTCAGAGATATCTTCCTGATCATTTCATGAGCTTCCTGTCTTCCTATGCCTTTCTTAACAAGAGCTATCATTAGTCTCTCGCTGAGGGCTAGGTCAGCATACCTCCTCAAGTTCTCCTCTATCCTACCCCTATCTATATCCAATCTTCCGATTACCTTAGTTAAGGTGTTTATTTGCTCTTCGAGGATCAGGAAGGCCTCCGGTAGGATGACTCTCTCAGTAGAGCTATTCGTAAGGTCTCTCTCATGCTCTAAGACGATGTTCTCAAGGGCAGCGAGCGCTAATGACCTCATCAACCTAGCTAGTCCGCAGACCTTCTCGCTGTTAATAGGATTCATCTTATGAGGCATCGTACTAGAGCCCACCTGCTCCTCCTCGAAGTGCTCCTTGATCTCCCCTATCTCCGTCCTCTGCAGGTTCCTTATCTCATTAGCTATAGTATCTAGAGCTGACGAGAAGAGGGACATAGAGACTATGAGAGAAGCTAACTTGTCCCTAGGGACTACCTGAGTGGTCACCTCAGGAGGTTTCAGTCCTAAGGAGTTGAGGACCTCTGACTCAACGGCAAGGGGGTTCTCGATACCTAGCTCGACGGAAGCTGCTAAGGTACCGACAGCCCCTCTGAGCTTACCCACGCAAGCCTCATCTAGAGCGGAGATGAACCTCCTGAGGGAACCCCTGACTAAGTAGGACCAGTAAGCGAACTTCATCGAGAGGGGTATTGGATCTGCTACGATACCGTGCGTTCTCCCTAGGCAAAAAACATCTAGGGATTCCTCTCCTCTCCTGATTATGTTCTCCAGGAGGGAAGCTGCGCTCCTCACTATGAGCTTGCCTGCTTCCTTTATCTGAACGCCCATCACGGTATCTAAGACGTCGTTAGAAGTGAGACCTAAGTGCAAGTACTCGCCGTACCTTCCGGCCCTTCTCGAGAGGGCTCTTACTAATGCCATCGTCTCATGCTTCGTCACTCTCTCCTCCTCTATTAAATCGTCAACAGTCACCTCCTTAGAAGCCCTCTCAATAGTTTCAGCAGCTTCGATTGGTATTATTCCTCTCCTAGCGAGAGCTCTCGCGTAAATGGCTTCCACCTCAGCCATCATTCTCACTCTGCTCTCCTGCCTGAATATAGACCTCATCCTCTCGGATCCGTACCTACTCTCTATCGGATGAACCCACATAGACCAACGACCTCGCCTGATCCACCAACTCCTTAGATAGCTGCTTCCCTATACCTGGGATCCTCTCGAGATCTCGGGGCTCAGCATAAGCTATATCCCTAACGGTCCTGTAGCCGGCTTCATAGAGGAGCTTGGCTCTGAACCTCCCCACCCCTCTGAGCGTGACTAGAGGTAGGAGCTCCTCAGGTACGCCATGCCTTATTCTGAGGTAGAGAGTTCTTAGCCATTCTGAGATGCCTCTCTCACCTAGGAGCTTCGCTATCTCTGAGAAAGAGTAACAAAGCCATTCGCCGTTCTCGGCTAAGCTCCTCAGATCGCCTGGCTCGATACCCAACTTCTCCTCTATATCGCCGTCGCTTAGTCCTGAGATCCACATCTTCAGTGAGAGAGCTCCTCTAACCACTTGGAGCAACTCTGAGTAAGAGGAGAGTGGTGTTTCCTCCAAGGGAATGAGGGGATCAAGCTCCTCAAGAGCTCTCTCTAAGACCTCATTCCTCCTGCTTCCGTGAACTCTCGGCATATCGGGGAGCATACAGATGAGGTGTAGGACCGGAAGTTCTAAGTCCTCAAACTTCCTGAACCTCTTGGAAAGTTCCTCAAGGGATCCTATCATAAGGTGGGCTGAGTAAGTATCTATGTAGAGCTCAGATACCCTCTTACCGAGCGATGTAGCTCTATAATACCCTCTAACCTCCTGAATGAAACCTTCTCCCTTCAATGACTCTAGTAAATAGGGGATAGTTCTCTCTAGGAACCTCCCACCCCCTTGGGAGTAGAAAAGAGTCCTCTTGAAGACCTCGAGTATCTCGCTTGAACTCATACCCTCCTTACTGGTCACCAAAGCGAGTAGGTGGTTCCTGAGGAGCGAGGTATCGTGTAAGTGAGATTGGATAGGCTCAGGCTCAGACCTAACGTAGCTATCAAAGACCTTCTTCATCTCCCCCTGACTCCTAACTACTACGTAAGCTTCCCCGTAAGGATCGTATCTCGGTCTTCCAGCCCTTCCTGCCATCTGCCAGAACTCCATTATGGAGATAGGGGTCATCCTACCCAGCTTGGGGTTGTACCTCATGTAGGAGCTTACTATCACGGTCCTAGCTGGTAGGTTGACACCAGCTGCTAGCGTCGGTGTTGCTGTCAGTACCTTGATGATCCCCCTTCTGAAGGCGTTTTCAACAGCCTTCCTCAGCTCAAAAGGAAGACCCGCATGGTGGAAACCAACGCCCCTCTCTACCACACTGGAAAGCCTTTCCAAGAGCTTTGATGGTCCATAGGAAGGTATATTCACTCCCTCGAAGATCTCCTCTCTAGAGGCTCCTTCGATCCTTAAGCTTGAAGCTATTCTCTCAGCCCAAGATACAGCATCACTCCTCTTGTTGTAAAAGATCAGAGCCTGGCCTCCACCCTCTAAGCACCTCTTGAGTAGAGGGAATACCCCATCTCCTTCTAACTCCTCTGAAGTACCGTCTGAGTAAACCAGCTTTCCCCCGACATAGATACCGACTCTGAGCGGGACCGGTCTCCAGTCAACCCTCACTGGAACTGCTGATAACCATTCAGCTACCTCGTTTAGGTTCGTTATTGTTGCGCTGAGCGCTAACCTCCTACAGAACTCGTTCTCATGAATGAATTTGGATATAGCCATCTCCAGTGTGGGTCCCCTGCTAGGATCACCGACGTAATGCACTTCATCGAGCACGAGCAAGCTTACGTAACTCAACCAAGAGCTTCTATGCCTCTGGACGGAATCGAACTTCTCGTAAGTCATCACTATCACATCGCTTCTACCCAGGGGCTCCTCTGAGGAATCGTAATCGCCTGTTGAGACCCTAACGTTCCACTTATCGAATAGGTTGGAGAACTCCTCGTACTTCTCGTAGGCAATAGATCTCAGGGGAACTAGGTAGAGGACCTTACCTCCCTTCTCAAGCTCTTCATACATCACCATCTCAGCAGCTAACGTCTTACAATTTTTGCGTAGGCGCAGCTAGGACGAAGTTACCCTCGCTCACTAGACCCCTCTTGATGACTTCCTGTTGCGTTGGGTAGAGTTCATTCAATCCTAACTTACTCAAGAGAGCTTCAAAACTCATCTTTTAACCTTCAGATTAGCTTTATCTTACCGCCCGGTGGGAATATTATCAAGCCGTCCTCATTCAGCTTCCTAAGTATATCTTCTACAACGTACTCCTTGCCCTTCAGATTGAGTCTATCCGCTGAGATCCTGACTACAACGTCCCTATCTACAGTTCCGTCCTCACTCTCCTCAACTAGTTGCTTTATTATCTGAAAGACGATCTCCCTTCTCTTCACCTCTGGGAATGAGATACCTGTCATCCATCCTGTTATATCGAAGTAACCTGAGACTATATCGTAAGCAGCTCCTTTCAGCGTGACCTCCATCAGGTTTATCGCCATATCGGCGTCCTCAAATGTGACCTCTCTCCTCAGGTGCATCCTCGCCCTGGCTTCACTGAGCCTTATCAGAGCTTCAAGTTGCCTCGGGGTGATCGCTATGAAGTCCTGCAAGACTTCCTCCTCCCCTTCCTTAATACCTCTCTTTCTGACCTCGACGTAATAGTTCTTTATCCTACCCGCAGCCTCGTCTGTGAGCATAGGATCTATGTTCTGCCTAGCGTAAGCTATGTACTTCTTCAGGAGAGTGGGGTCTATCGGGGGCTTAGCCTCAGGGTTTCTCCCCATCCTAGTTATCAGTATGTGTTCAGCGACCATACTATCTGCTTCCACCCTGGGCCTGTCCTTCATTATGAAGACGAGGTCGAACCTAGAGAGCACTGTAGGTGGGAGGTTGATGTTCTCAGCTACCGTCACGTAATCATCGTACTTACCCTTCTTCGGATTAGCAGCTGCTATTATCGTGGTCCTCGCGTTTAGTGTCGCGACGATACCGGCTTTCGCTATTGAAATAGTTTGCTGCTCCATAGCCTCATGGATAGACCTCCTATCGTCTTCACTCATCTTATCGAACTCATCGATGCACGCTATCCCCATATCAGCGAGCACTAGAGCTCCGGCCTCTAGCGTCCAGCCACCGGTAGCAGAATCCCTGACGACAGCAGCAGTGAGACCAGCAGCTGTAGATCCCTTACCAGTGGTGTAGAGCCCTCTAGGCGCTAACTGAGCGGTGTACTTCAACAGTTGACTCTTTGCAACACCTGGATCTCCTACTAAGAGGACGTTTATCTCTCCTCTGACCTTAGAACCATCAGCTAGTACCTTAGCGCTACCTCCGAAGAGAGCGTAAGCTATGGCTCTCTTCACCTCAGTCCAACCGAAGACTGAAGGTGCGATGGACCTGACGACTAGGTCCTCTACATCCTTCCTCTCAGCTAACTTGAGTATCTCCATCTCATCCTCAGGAGTTATCTCGAGCTTTTCGTAAACCCTATTCGGGACCTCCACATGTACTATCTCGAGGTACCTCTTGTATACAAGCCCCTCCTTCCCCTCATCCCTCCTAGCGGGTTTTATCCTTATCACGCCTGTTATCCTAACCCTATCCCCAGGCTTGACGTCATCCACTATATCGTCGGTGAGTATACCATCGATGTGCTCAGGCATCATACCAGGAGGGAGGTCCTCAGGCCTTTCCTGAATCCTTACGGATCTCCACCTGATGAACTTGCTCACCTCGTGGTCCAACTTCATGGGGGATCCGCACTCAGGACACCTCTCGATAACTCTAAGCTTCTCCCCTATTATGTCTACTTCCTCAACCCTCCCGCAGCTAGTACATGTGAAGGACGCTCTTACGAGTTTATCGTAGATATCAGATACCCTAGTGATTATTCCCTCGACCTCTATGAGTCTTCCTATCGAGAGCTTAGTGAGGTCCCTGAAGGAAGCTTTCGTTGGTACATTGTAAAACCTTAGATGGAAGTCCCCCTCGCTGTATACTCTCCTCTCCTCTGTTAGGGATGGTATGAGCTCCATCACTAATTCCCTGAGAGCCAGAGAACCAGCTGAGAGGTGCATAGTGGGGTAAATTACTATATCCTCAGCTATCTCCCTGAACTCAGGGTTGAAGTTGTATATATGATACCAGTTCACACTGAGAGATCTCTTCTGCTCCTCTATAACGTGAGCTAACTCCCTACTGTAAAGAGTCTCACCGCTCTCATCCCTGTAGTACCTCAGGAAGTACTTGTACTTCTCAACGAGCTCCTCCAAACCCATCAGCGGGGCTCTCTCGACCATCGTTCATCATCCCTTATCCCTAAGAACGAACGCAACCACTCCCTTATTACGAGCTTCAAGGCGTTATAAAGTATTAATTCCTCAATTAACAAGTTCTTCGGTGGTCTCTTAGATGTCAGGAGGATCGATGCTTTAAGATAGTCCATCAACTTACTCAACCTCCTGTTAACGAGATCTATAGCATCCCTCCTGATAAGGGAGTTCTCAGGGCTGCTCTTGAGGACTTCCCTTAAGATATGGAAGGTCCCCTGAGGGAGTTCGGAGAGTATGAGAGAGATCTTCTCCTTATAGAGTCTCTCGCTTAGGACCTCTGGGCTCTCAGTTAAGACATCGCAGAGACCCTCCTCCTCGAGTATTTCAGCAAGCCACCTGGGTACTTCAGTTTCTACACCCTTGTAAACTTTTATACCTAATCTCTCAAATGAAAGATCTTTCTTAGCTACAATCTTCACGTTCTGAATATCTTTGAGACACTCAGCCATCCTACTCGAGATCAACACGTGAGATCCACCAATAGAACATTAAATAATTTGGCTTGAGGATCAACTCGGTATGTATGAGAAAGGGTTTCCCATTAGCAAGGTGGCTATAATCCCTAACACAGACAAAAGGAGAGCTCTCAGGATCTCTGAGAGATTGAGATCAATGCTCACCTCCAGTGGTATCAGAATCGTTGATGACCATAGGGAGGCTGAAGTGGCGATAGTGGTAGGAGGTGATGGAACCGTCCTCCGGGCTTTTCATCAGATAGGAGGTCTCCCGATACTTGGAATAAAGGATGGTACTTTCGGTACACTGCTTGAGATAGATCAGGATGAGCTGAGTAGAGTGCCGGAGATACTAAGCAGCGGAGATTTCTGGTTGGAGTACGCTAAGACCTTAGAGGTGAGAGAACCCGAGCCTCGCCTTATAGCTCTGAACGAGTTCTTAATAAGGAGCGGGAAGCTTGGTAAGTCATCTAGACTCGGATTGGCTGTAGATTACGCACCTGTGGGTGAGTGTATATGCGATGGCATGATTGTAGCTACGCCAACAGGGTCCTATGCTTACTCACTAGCGGCAGGAGGTCCTGTACTCGATCCTAGGTGTGACGATGTTGTAGTATCTTACGTAGCTCCGTGGCCCCCTAGCTTGATGCCCTCCCTCAGGTCTCTAGTAGTACCCTCCTCCTCACTGATCGAGGTCTGGTCGGCATCACCTTACCTCTACGTCATTGCAGACGGGCTTTCGCCCATTAGAATGAGACCTCCTCTCAGGATATCCGAATCTGAGAGAAAAGCTGTGTTTATAAGGAAATCTCGGGATCCAACTGAGTTCTACAGGAGATTAGTCAGGAGAATGCTTCCAAGGACGCTAACTGGTATACTGCAATATCCCAGGCTTAAACTTTAATACAAAACCTTTAAATTCTAAGTGAATGAGTCAGAGTGGTGCGGGGGTGGCCGAGCCAGGTTCAAGGCGACGGACTCAAGATCCGTTGGGCGTCAGGCCCTCGTGGGTTCGAATCCCACCCCCCGCACTAGCCACCTCATGGTAAAATACAATTTCTGTATCCTTCATTTGACTGATAGGAATATTTTAAGCTAACAGAAGGAAGGGGCTCCGTAATATTCCTCTCTGGGAGATGTTATTAAGTTAGTCGTTAAGTCTATATATTATACACTCTTTAAGAGAGCCTATTAATAAAAAATAAATCTAGCTATATTTAAGATATTTCAGGATTTAAGACAGCGAGGAGAAGGTCCTGAGGAGATCTTTGGGAATACTTTACATCAGGAGTAGAGACTGGGAAGTCACCATGAAATTTTTATAGCTTTTTGCGGGCAGACTTGAACACATTTACCGCACCGAGTACAGAGGTCCAGCCAAACAGCAGTGATTTGCCAGTATCGCGGATCATAAGGGTTATCTTCTTTAACACCGATAGCTGGGTGCCGAACGAAAATAGCTGGATCGCAAACTAACAGACATTTACTACAAACTCTGGGGTCTATTCCGCCAGTAGCATTTCCACACTTTGAATAATCAATTATTATTTTGGTTTTCCCCATGTCAATTCCTCCATGGATCCTAGTATTTACCCTTGATCCCTGGGACCTCATCTCTCGGAATGAGCTTGATAGCGTTGTATCGACATATGTCTCTGCAGAGACCACAACCAAAACACTTCGTTAAATCTATCATGACTCTCCCGAGGGTTGGACTGAAACGTATGGCTCCAAATTGACAACGAGAGACACAGGACTTACATCCTTGACAAAGATCTGGGTCAACTTCCGCTACATATTCAGCCTTGTAGACTGTGTAAAGCCCGAAGTCCATCCTTAAACGGAGACCACCGCACTGGGGAACCTCGCATGAGCATATTGCATTTATATAAGGTACCGGTTGAAACCAAACAGTTGAAACACGACCTTTCAGATTTTGCTCTTCAAGGGCTTTAACAGCCTCCTCACGTGTTATTCGCACCTTCGTGTTTTCCGGGATAAACCTTGGCAACTTCTCAATTACGTTCGACAGGAGCCCAAAATTTATGCAGCATGCATCCTTTATACCTTTTTGCATCATACGGCACATACAATAATTCTTTATTATCGGTTCAGCTGCTAAGTTCATTATTATTAACTTTGCCTCTTCTATTGGGATCACTTGACCGAAATGTCCATCAGCTCTCACAGGATT
This sequence comes from Candidatus Korarchaeum sp., assembly GCA_033582115.1. Classification (GTDB taxonomy): domain Archaea; phylum Korarchaeota; class Korarchaeia; order Korarchaeales; family Korarchaeaceae; genus Korarchaeum. Next base: position 26,161 of record JAVQRZ010000272.1, read on the forward strand.
ACGTCTCGGACTTTCAGAGTGAATCATCCTTTCAACGCTCCAGCGTAGTATCCTTCCGATAATGGGCATCTTGAGCTTGTAGCCTAATCCTACTGATGAAATTCCCATGATTTTCCTAATATATACTTGTTCAAAATTTTTCCATTGTTCCTCTAAATAAGATTGAAGATTCATTGATTCTGCTAGCTCATTTGAATAATTTCTTGCATTAAGATACCACTTCCCACCCGCACCGTGCTTCATGCACCATTCACACATACTTAATGCCCCCTGCCG
>JAVQRZ010000273.1:0-6241 GCA_033582115.1 Candidatus Korarchaeum sp.
TGCTGAGAGGAAGAACAACCCGACCGCGAAGTAAATCATCAAGGGGGAGAGGAGGAAGTACTTCAGTGAGGTCCTACTCACGTTGAGGTAACTTATCATAGATGACTTAACGCTCTCCCTAGTGAGTAGCAAGGATGCCACAGCCCCTAAGGTAGGTGTATACATCCTAGCGAGTCCCCAAAGTGTAACGTAGATCTGGGCTTCTATCTGGCTCATCTGCTGATAGCGAGAGAAGAAGGTAAAATCGATGAGAGCAGCAAGGCTGAAAGATACGATCAGGAATGTGAGGAGACCTCTTCTCATTAGGGGTCAGGACATCAGGATCCTTAAAAACGTAACTCAGGGGATCTGAACGGGAGGGGATAGTAGGATGAGCTTCTCGCACTGCGATTAAATAGTAGGAGGTGTAAGTGAATAGTAGGAGGTGTAAGTTGTACTTCTCGCCGGACGTGAAGACCAAGGTTGAGGACTTCTTCGATATGGAGAGGGAACTGGAGTCATTGAAGAGAGAACTGCTAAGCCCTAACACCAGAATGATCGTCGTTAAGGGGATAAGGAGAATAGGGAAGTCCTCGTTAGTGAGAGTAGCCCTCAACGAGATCAACATTCCCTACATATTCATAGATCTGAGGTCTGCAGGCCCCCTCACCCCTGAGAGCATCTACGAGTACTTCGCAGTTGAGCTCAGCAAGTTCCTAGGGGATAAAGGGGTTAGGAGGGCTCTCTCCAGGGTAAGGGGGGTCCAGATATCAGGCTCTAGGTTGGATTTCACTGAGAGAAGGGTCAGTATCATAAGCCAAGCCCTCCGCGAGCTAAGCGAGTGGGCTTCCAACAAGCAACTGATCCTAGTTTTGGATGAAGCTCAGGAGCTGAAGATCGTTAGGGGGTTCGATGGGGTACTAGCTCACATATACGACCACGCGAAGGGGTTGAAGGTACTGCTAGCAGGCTCTGAAGCAGGCCTCCTGGATAAGCTATTAGGCGTTAAGGACCCGAGAGCTCCTCTCTTCGGGAGGGCTTTCTCAGAGATAACCTTGGAGAGGCTTCCAGTTGAGAGATCTGCTGAGTTCCTGAGGGTTGGGTTCCAGCAAGCAGGTCTGAAGGTACCTGAGGAAGAGGTAACGCAAGCTGTATCCAAGCTGGGTGGTGTGATCGGTTGGTTGACATTCTACGGCTACCTGAGGAGTAAGGGAGACGATAACGCTCTGGATAGAGCTCTAGATGAGGGCTCCAGGATGGCAGCTAGTGAGCTCAACAGCTTCCTGAGCAACAGGCAGGTAGCTAGGAGGAGGTACGTTGAGGTCCTGAGGACGCTAACTAGACCGTCCACCTGGAGTGAGGTAAAGAGGAGCCTTAGGCTCATAGCTAATGTGAGCGATAAGCAGGTATCTAACTACCTGAAGGAACTCGTTCACCATGGCTTCGTTGAGAGGAGAGGTGACCTCTATTCTATAGCGGACCCTCTGCTCGTGGAAGCTGTGAGGAGGGGATACGTGCGTTGATATCACGTTCATCAAATAAGGAGGCTCAAAGTATTTTTAGTGACGCTCGGGTTAACTCAAGGATGAGCTCATAAGGGATTAGTTGAGGTCTTCCGACTCCCTTGTGGGATCTTAGGGGGTGGTACTATGAGGTTGATAGGGAGAGTGGCTGATGACTCGACCGAGGTATCAGCTTCTGTCATACTGCTCAAGGACCTGGAGGGAGAGGTCAGGTCTGAGAGCTTAGTCCTGATAGAGAACGGTAGCTCAGCGACTAGTAGGGTCATAGGAATACTCAGGAGAGGGAGAGGGAAGAACGAGTTCCTGAAGAGATACAGCTACAGGCCTGAGGTAGCCTACTTGAGGCATGGGGGAGAGCCCTCTAGCGCTAGGGAGGTTTACTCGTTTGACGTAATAGTACTGGGGTGCTTAGAGGATGGGAAGCTCAGGGTTAACAGGACCATAATAGCCCCAGGCTCTCCTGTCTACATCTTCGATGAGGAGAACCCTCTGGAGCTTATAGCTAAGTCCGCTAAGAAGCTAGCTTGGATGAAAGCTCACCTAGAGGGGAGAAAGGAGTGGAGAGTACCTGCTGACGCTCAGTACATCCCCTACCACGTTGGTGTCTTCGGTTCCACAGGTACGGGCAAGTCATGGTTCACTAGGTACGTGCTCATACCGTTCTACTTGGATAACGGCTACAGGGTGATAGTACTAGATTGGAGCGGAGAGGATTACGCTCCTTACTTCAGTAGCATCAAGCTCTCTGAGATAGCTTTAGATGAGCTCTCGATACTGGAGTACCTCTCCAACCTCACGGAGGGCTTCGCTAGGAATGAGAATATCAAGCAAGCTTTCGATGAGTACGCCTTCGGTTGGGTTGATAGAGTCAGAGGTAAGAGCGAGACCGAGCTCTACGAGGACCTGAGGGGTTTCGTTCAGAGGAACGTCAGTAAGATCAAGAGGGACGACTGGAGGGAATCAGCTGAGAGGGCTTTCAACAGGGTCTTCAGGAGGCTATCACCGAGCGACCTAGCTCCCTTGATGGGAAAGAAGCCTGTGAGAAGCTTAGTGGACTCTCGGGAGAGCTTAGCGGTAGTAGATATGTCCGGTTTCTCGAACGAGATAAAACTGAGCTTCTTCCTAACGCTAGCTAACGAGCTCAAGAGGAGGATGGTAGCAGGCCAGGACCTCAGGATAGCTTTGATCATAGATGAGGCCCCACAGTACTGCCCTTACAGGCCTGAGGGAGTTCAGCAGCAAGTCACTGAGGAGATAAAGAACCTAGCGGCTTTGGGCAGAAAGCACGACCTCAACCTCACGTTAGTAGCTCAGGGGATAGCTGGGGAGATAGGGGTCAACGCTGCTATAAGGAGGAACTTGAACACCAACTTCTACGGTAGGCTCCACCCTCTAGATGCTGCAGGTGAGGGAGGGGCTAAGGACTGGTTAGGGCCTTACGGCATAACTCCAGAGTACCTTCTGACGCTAGAGGACGGCAGGTTCTACTTCGTCGGGGCTATGAATCCCTCCCCAGTCCCCTTACTCGTGACTTTCGAGGTGAGCTGACTTGGAGGAGGAGATCGAGTGGATGAGCCTCCCTCACGCTCTCCAAACGGTCTTCTTCGAGAGAGTGGAGGAGGAAGCTTCCTCGTTGATAGGAGTGATAGAGAGGCTTGATGAGTGCTTAAGCTCGATTAGGAACTTCCTCTCAAGATTCTTCGAGGGTTACGATGAAAGGGATTCTAGCTTGAGGATAGGGGCTGTTGATGGCTCTAGATCTCCTGAGTTGAGCGAGAGGTTGGGTGTGAGGTACGGTGTCCTCACAGCAGGTGCTGTCATCTTGGAGGGAGGGAGGAGGGTGGGTGAGAGGTACTACGCTGGTCAGTTCAAGAGGAGGCAAGCTCTCTCGAAGGAAGCTAGCGGGTACCTCTTAGAGCTCCTATCAGAGTACTCAGAGAGAAAGTTAGCTCTAGAGGTCTTAAACGAAGTTGACTTCCTCTTCATAGATGGTAGCTTCTACGGTTTCGTCTACCCAGTGCTTAGGATGAAGAAGAGGAAAGTGTTCGGGGAGAAGGAGGAGGAGCTCTTCGAGGAGGTATGCGGTATAACTGAGAGGTTGATCAAAAGCGGGAAGGTAGCTGGTGTTGTAAAGAGGAGCCATACTAGAGCTATAGGTGGCTACATAGTCGCTAAATCTACTCCAGAATTTAAGGAGGTGAGGGAACTCTCCACAGTGATAGATAAGCTGATACTATCAGCTTTAATGCCCCCTAAGTCTATATTCAGGTACGAGAGCCTCTTAGGTGATGAGAACGTGATCGTCTACACTGAAGCAGCTCGTACCTTCGATAAATACGGTGAATCGCAAGACTTAATTGAGGTAGCGAGGAAGAAAGCTTACGAACCCTTCGAGAGATTGAAGCTAGACCTCGAGGGCTTCAGGAGGATGAGGAGGGTCCAGGTGAAGGCTCATTCAGGGGTTCCGGTCTGCGAGATAGAGCACCCATCGATATTTGAGAAGCTCCTAGATGTGATGACCTCTAGGGATATGTTCAGCGAAGCTACGGGCCTCCCTCTAGCTATCGATATGATAGATTCGCTCGTCAACATAGGGGCTAAGTTCACTGAGGAGTACGTGAGTGAGGTAGAAGCGAGGCTCCTGGAAAAGCTCAGTGGTAGGAATCCGGAGTTGGTTAAATGGTTCTTTCAGCTCCTCAACCCTCAGAAAGCCTTCTAATTGTTGCGAATTCTTCGATGTGATAGAAGAGCTATCTCCCTCTTGAAAGCTTAAGCGATCGTGAAGACCTCAGTTCCTAAGTCAAGATAGAGCTAGGAGTTCAAGTGTTTAGATCTACACTCGATCTCAGGAGTTAAGCGAGCTTCTCACTTAGGAGGTAAGATGGATGATGATACTTGAATGGCTCATTTGACCTATTGTTGAGAGCAATGAAGGATTAACGGAGAGGATCGAACGCTCAAAGCTCCTCATTCATGCCGAATTCCGTAAGAGGAAGCGGTGGAAGGTTTATATGTCACTCTAGCACCTTAACGAGGAGCTGAATGGAGGGGGAGCTAGAGAGTTGGATCGCTTGAGCGGACGCTTTAAGGAGGCAATTAAGTAATTGCTCAATGAGTAGAAGACCCCCTCGGGGGATGACTTCGAGGAGGAAAGCGATATAGATTTACTGGTAGTCGCTAGGAGATTCCAGAAAAGCTATTCACAGAGGATAATCCTCTTGGTACCTCTAGCTGAGAGACTAAGGCATAAAGCCTCGGAGCACCCCGTAAGGTTCTACCCCCTGAGGGTTGATGAAGAATCGAAGGACGGGCGGATGACCTCTTCTGAAGGACTCGGTAACACTCCACGACAGGAATGGCTTCATGGAAGTGTAATGAGAAGCCTCTCAGAGAAGCTCGCGAAACTGAGGCTAGAGAGGTGAAGCTAGAGAACGGGAGCTACTTGGGTCCTGGAGCCAGGCTTGGAGGTAGGGAAGGTGATCGAGATCTGAACACTTACGCTATGGCGAAAGCTTACATATAGGGAGCTGAGCTTGGATGAAGGAGCTTTTCACAGGTGAATAAGGAGGCTCAAGATTGCTTTGAGCTCTCCCTTAGGGGAGTGCTCCGTCTCCTCGGGTGGAGCATCCGAAACCTCATGTTGTCTCCTCAGCCTTAGAGAGGGTTAAGGAGGACGTTAACATGTAGGATAGGCTGAAGGGAGTTGGATTACCTTAAGGAACCCGCTTCCTACGTGATGGAAGGGCCTTCATACCTCCTAGAGTCTCTACTCGGAGGACGCAAGAGAAGCATTAGGAATGGCTCTTAGGGTTTTGAAAGCAGCGAGAAGACTAATTGAAGCTTATAGTAGGTGATCCTCTATGTTGCTTGAAGCTTGCAGTAATTCAGGGGAGAGGTGAGCATCTCGCCCTAGCACTTGTTGATAGGAACGTTTTTCAGTTATAAGTGGTGAGCTATAAGGATGCGTAAGACTAGCTTCTACCCCCTCCCGCTCAAGAACCTCTTCAAGCTGATCATCAACCTCAGGGGTGATATCGACCCGGAGGGCGTGAGATCCGTCCTCAAGCTGAAGGGTAAGAGGAGCGTTGACCACTACGTTAAGACAGCTAACTGGATCCTGAGTAAGGTTAAGGATGTTAGTTCTATTGACGACTTCATGGAATCCCTGGTGAGCGTCTTAGTAGCAGAGTACAAGCTAGAAGATGCACTCAAAGAGTTCAGGAGCAGAGCTATCCCCTTGACACCATCATCCCTCTCAGCTACGCTCAAGAGCAAGGGTTATGATCTGAGTGGGAGCGAAGCTAAAGCGATAATATCTTGGCTTAAGGAAGCTGGAGCTCTGAAGGAGAGGAGGGTTCCCGTGTTAACACTCTCCCTAGAGGAGAGAGTGTTGGAGGAAGTGAGGAACAAGGGTACCGTCACGTACGCAACCCTCAGGAGGAACTACGGTGATAACGTTAAGCAAACGGTTTTTTCACTCTGGAAGAAGGGATTACTGAGTGTCCCATCATTAGAGAAGCACAGGAGCTTGTTTGATAAAACGGACGATCCTGATAGGATACTTGGGGATGTCAAAGGCGAGGTCTTCACGAACTGGCAGGATAGGACGAGCGGTGAGATTTACAGTGAGCTGGTGATTCCTCAGAGGGAGAGGATATCAGCAAGGTGGCAGGATGAATGAGCTTGACTACCTTCAACAGTTGAATGAGGTCAAACAGCTCTACAACGCTTACAGAAAC
>JAVQRZ010000274.1:0-2214 GCA_033582115.1 Candidatus Korarchaeum sp.
TGAATGAACCAGCGTAGATCTTAGAGAGTATGTCATCATATATCCCCTCCCAATGTGCGATCTGCCCGCTCACGCAGACATCCTTACCGTATTCCTTCATGGGGCTATAGTGACCGAACGCGAGCACTCTCTTCCCTCTTATATAGTACTCCTGAGCTACTTGCACTACAGTAGGCGAATCCTCGGTGAACGCTAGGATATCCACGCCTTCAGATATTAGAGCCTCTGCTGCTTGCCTAGCTTTGGTCGGATCGAACCAAGCACCTATCTCCCTCACGTAAACTTTGCAATCAGGGCAGACCTCTTTGACGCCTATGGCGAAGGCGTTTATATGTCTCACGACTTCAGGTATCAGGTGAGCTGCAACGTAACCTATCTTCTTGGTCTTAGTGAGAGCTCCCGCCATCAATCCGTTGAGGTAGTAGACTTGGTAGAATTCCACGAAGTATGTTCCCATATTCGGAGCTCTCTTGTAGCCTGAACAATGCCAAAATATCACATCTGGATGCTTCTTAGCTTCCTCCAAAGTCGGATCCATGAAATCGAAGCTCGTAGTGAATATCACATTATAACCTTGGGATATTAGCTGTTCCATGACACCGGCTGAAGCAGCTGGATCAACTGATTCTACTTGAGTCGTCTCTAGCCACTCATACTTCTTGTCAATGAGCTCCTTAGATTGATGATGAGCGTGAGTCCAGCCGTAATCTCCTATAGGTCCGACGTATATGAATGCTGCCCTTAACCTCTTCGTCTGCGGGGCTGTGACAGTCTCCTTCTCAGTGAGGGTTTGCGTAACCGTCTTGGTCACTGTAGTCTCCGATCTCGGGGAGAGGAAATACCCTCCCGCTGCTCCCACGATTAGGAGCACGAGAGCTAGGGCTAATACCTGATAAGGTCTCATAATACCACCTCATGGGGGGTTGAACATTGTCGAAAGGTATCTATATAAATTTTTCTCTTAAACTTCGACTCGTATGCAGGAAGCAAAGGAGAATGCTCCTGATACCACGAACTTAGTGGAAAATTTATTTAAGTTATTCTGAGTAACGATAAAATCTACTAAGTCTATTATAAGTCCAGAGGGAGTAGTCGAGGTCACTAGGGACTTTAAAGTCACTATTCCAGCTCCGATGCACAGGAAAATAGGTATACTGGACAGACGATGAAACTAAGGTGCGATAATTTTTATTCCGTTCGTAGGAAGGGACTTGCTATAAGGTATTTTAAGGTAAAGAGTACTGAGGAGATCGAGAGGGCCGTGGAGAAGTTCCTAGATGGGATCACTCGTTTACCAAATACCCTAGTATACGATACAGTGGAGGGTTAAGGAGGTATCGTATGACACGGAAAGGTTCTTTATACCTCCGATAGCGGTGCGAGAGCACGCGTGAGCCCCCTGAGGTACTTAGACGTGGATCCGAGGGCGATCATCCGTAAGTTTACTTGAATAACCTAGAGGATCTTAAGGTCACTAGAGTGCTGGGAAATAGCCTTACGCAGCGTTAATAGAGAGCATACTAGCTAACTACATTCGATAGAGATCTCAAGAGGCGAGCGATGAAGCAGAGTGTTGAGATAGTAGTATGAATAGAGGACAAAGTCAGTCGTAGCCGTGAGGGAAAGCGATAGTTTTATTAAGAAGCTAGCTTAAGGGTATGAATAGCCGCCGTGGGCGGCGGCTCGGGGAGGCCGGGCTGCTTCAGCCTCATGGGGGGTTGGCCTCCCCGCTCATAAACGTGGATCTTGAGTTAACCTTCTCATAAAAAAGGAGTACTTAACATGAAATAACTTGGGTATTCTCATTAATGAACGCTTTTTCTGAAGCTTCAGCTTATCCTCACTCCCTCTCGTAGGGAACGCCGAGGTAACGCGGTGCCCCTATCCTCCTCCTGAACCTACTGGAGGAACCTAGTGTGAGTATCACTAAGGTCGTAAGGTAAGGCAGTGCGCTGAGGAGCCACTGACTATAGCCTAGGGCCTGAAGAGTATAGCTAGCTGCTTCTATCGTGCCGAAGAGCAATGAGGTTAACAACGCTTTAGCAGGATCCCAGAGGGAGAATATCACTAAGGAAATAGCTATCCACCCCCTGCCTGCCGTTATACCTTCGATCCAGATCGGATTGTATGAGGTCGAGAGATAGGCGCCAGCGAGACCCGAGAGCGCCCCTCCTAGTAAGGTGGAGGCGTACCTGATCTTCTCGACACTCATGC
>JAVQRZ010000275.1:0-1962 GCA_033582115.1 Candidatus Korarchaeum sp.
AGGATCTGTAATTTTCCATAACCCGAGTTCAACAATTCCACGTCAAACATACTCACTCACCTATGTATACCACTCTTACGAGTTCGTTTTCAGTTACTCTCCTAGGATCACCATCGTAGATTAGCTTCCCTTCATTCATAACGAAGACATGATCGCTGTACGGTAGAGCTATATCTATTCTATGCTCTATTACAAAGAAAGTCATTCCTAGTTTATCTCTCAAATCGTGCAATCGCGAAAAAATCTCAGTGGCTACACTAGGGTTTACTCCTGCTATGGGTTCGTCTAGGATCACTAACTCAGCTCCTGACATCAGAGCTCTACCCACTTCTAAGAGTTTTAATTGCGCTGCGCCAAGAGCTCCTGCTTCCTTATCCCATACATCATCTATGCCTAACGTCTCAAGTATCTTGAAGGCCCTCTCTATGTGATCCTCCTCAGCCTTCGCCCAGAGTTTTTTTATCAAATGACCTAAGATCCTCTCTCCTGGGTTATCCCTACAAGCAACCAGTAAGTTCTCTAGAACATTCAGCTTGATGAATGCTGCTGGTATCTGGAACGACCTGGCGAGACCATGCCGGTAAATCTCATATGGTGGGAGACCTGTTATATCCTTACCCTTGAAATAAACCCTCCCGCCATCAGGTTTATAATAACCCGAAATTGTGTTTATCAATGTAGTTTTTCCACTCCCATTGGGACCTATCAGTGCAGTTAAGCTCTTCCTTTTGACTCGTATTGATACCCCATCTACTGCTCTCAATTCTCCAAATTTCTTGAGGAGGGATTCTGTCCTGAGTATGTAATCATCACCCTCAGTCAGGTAGACATCTTCCGTCTCTACCGATAAGTAGGACATCTCGCCACCCCCTAGTCTTACATCTTCTTAATAATTTTTTTCATTGAAATAATGAAAAATAAATAATAGTGAGAGGAACTCCTCAGGGGGTCACTGTCCAAGTCAATACATCGGTTGCTGAAGAGTAGATACCTACATCGACCCAAGAAGGTTTCCCATCTACTATCTTAACCGCGTAAAATGCGACATCCATCATAGCAGCGTCTCCTGAGGGGAGGAGGGTCGGATTACCAATGACACCGTAGTAATGTGCGCATACATAAGGAATAACTGCCCTTATGGCATCGGGATCGTACTTCCCAGCGGTAAGTATGGAAAGAGCAGCTATCCACGTAGCATCGTATTGACCCATCGCGTATATATCTGGCATCTGGCCAGTTCTAGCCTTAAATTTCTCAACGAATTTGTAATATACCTCCGTATGTGGTGCTTCGAATAGCACTGAGATGAGCTTCACTCTCGCAGCTTGCTCCCCAGCCTCATTTATTATCACGGTGGATTGCGCAAAGCAGTCTGTTCCGAACCATACATAATTCAGTAAGGGGCTATTTCTCTGGTGTACCTGCTGGAGAAGTATGGCTACATCCTCCCACATGTTTGCGAGCAATGCTACTTCATCTTTTGAATACTTAGTCATCGCTGATTCTAACATCGATATCTCTGAGGCGAAAGTCTTCGTTCCCTCCTCGTAGCTTAGCTGAAGTATTATTTCCCCTCCAAGCTTCTTGAAGTTCTCTATGAACGACTTCTCTATAGCCTCAGAGTATACATTCTTCGTTGTTATTATAGCAGCCTTCTTGAACCCCATGTCGATGAAAGCCTTCGCTAGAGCACGTCCCTCATACTCGCAGTTAGGAAGAACCCTGATTATATAACTTCCCTCGTCGTACCTCTTCCCGATCGAACTTCGAGGAGCGGTTGATGAACCCGATATTGCTACGATCTTGTTCTGATCTATATATGTGCTAGAGCCCCTTATCTCCCCACTAGACGAGAACCCTACCATTACCTTAACTCCTTTTGCGGCGAGTGTCTGGACTTTAGTCAATGCTACATCGGGTCTCATCTCATCGTCCTCAAACAGTACAGTGAATTTAACTGGA
>JAVQRZ010000276.1:0-2578 GCA_033582115.1 Candidatus Korarchaeum sp.
ATCATAATCCCTGTGCGAGAAGAAGAACTTCCTAGTGAGGAATATCGGGAGCTCGCTCTTTGTCAGCTCTCTGGTTCTCTCTATTAACTCATCAGTCAGCGGCTTCGTCCCGAACTCAGCTATTAGCTTATCGTAATCTACGATACCTTCTACTTCCCAGGGAGTAACCTAGAACTCCTCAACGGAGCCCTCGCTACTGCCAAAGTGAACCACCTTGCATAAGCCCCCTGACGCCAATCGGTTTTAAGTTTTTCGGTCACTACTTTTTATAGGTTCGCTGACTGCTGAGATAGATGAAGAGTCAGAAGATCCTAGCTCTAGCTTTAGCTCTGCTCTCAATACTGCTCTCAGTTTTCTACACATACAGGATGAGCGAGAGGGCTTCAATTAAGGAACTAAAGATCACTTGGCCTAAGCTTGATGAGATCTCAGCTAGGTGATGCTCAGTCAACTCACCGTTACCTCAAATCAGCCCTCAAATCATGCCGTGGTGATTCTTGCTATGCTCTAATCGGATACGATGTATTTCCCCACAGACGATGAGTTCGAGGAGGAGCTACCGATTGAGGTATGGCACGAAGGACAGAGGATCTTGAAGGCAAATGCGACAGCTTTCAAGAGGAACTATACTCTCTACATCCAAACGGTAGCTTTAGTTGTCAAGGTACCGAGAGGATCCGAGGTCAGAGTGCTCAACTTGACGCTGAACCTAGTGAGTGTCTGAAGGGGGATATCAAGCCCTCCTCAGTTGATTTACACTAAGGGGTTCATGGACGATTGGATCATGCTCCAGAACGGATTGAGAGTCTATAAGATATTTGACGGCCTCTACGCTGCGACTTGGAAGGGTAACGCTAGTATAATTTGTGGTAAAGTGAAGATGAACTTAAGGGAGATAGATCCTGCAGCAAGGAGATTTAGCATTGATCTCACTCAACGATAGGTGCGAGGTGGAGCTCAACGGCCTGAATTCTCCAATAGGATCATGAGACTCAGACCGAGAACTCCATTAAGTCATAAAAGCAAGGTAAACCAAATGAGGAGGCTCTGGGACAGAGGGATAACGCTCTAGGGACATCTAACTTCAAGCATGAGTCTTTAATCACCTCAGTCGGGCTAGCTCCGATTGAAGTCATGCCCCTTAACACTTCCTCACTCCTCTCGATGAGCAAGCAGGGGATGTGAACAGGTCCCCTGTAATTAAGACGTACAGGGAAATTACACGCTTCCTCCAGGAAGAAGGGAACGGCTAAGGAGTGGGAAGCTTCTGGGGATAGTGAGATCACTCTACCCAACTTCCTAACTTTACTCCTGACCTTCGAGAGAGATCTACTTTCTATCTCGCAGCCATCATCGTACCTCCTCAGCAACCCCTTGACCACGTACAAGCCGAAGTTTAGCTTCTCAGCGATAGCAGTACCGTAAGCTACATCAAGTCCCTCGACGGAGAGCAGTACCGGTGAGCCACTTCTAACTAATTCGAGCTCCAGCTCGACCTTTCCGGAGAACTTCGCTGGAAGCTCGTAGCCTAAGGGGCACTCGGAGACGCACCTCCAGCACTTCAAGCACTCCCTCCTACCTAAGTCAGGGCTCTTAGAGTAGCCTAGAGGGCTAAGAGCCATGTTTCCACTCTTCAAGAAGGTAGGGCATGAGGTTATGCACACACCGGGGCAGTAGAGACAGGGGTTACTTACCCTCCTGAAGGGGATCAGTAAGAACTTAGCTAGAAGGGAGGGCGTCAGTTTAATCGCCTTAACTACCTTCAAGCTGACCAATGGATCACCCCAAAGACTTACCGGGGTTGCTCAAACCCTTAGGATCCAGAGCGAATTTTACCCTCCTAGCGTAATGCAGAGAGGGGCCTATCTCCTCCTCGAGCCACTCCTTCCTCAGCAGACCTATCCCGTGGTGATGGCTTATCGTCCCCCCGCTCTCTAAGATCGTCCTCATTGCTTCCCTCCAGACGTTCCAGTAGACGGATTCGTCCGCATCGTAAGTGAGGGTGAAGTATATACATGCTCCAGTAGTGTAGAAGTGCGATGAGTGAGCCAGCACTGCGTGAACTCCTCTCATACTCTTTAACCTCCTCTTGAAGTTAGTGTAGAGATCATTGAGCTTGCTCCAAGTAGCCGCTGTCTCAACGGTGTCAAACCAGAGGCCTGCTGGGATCACTAGCTTCTTCAACTCACTTATTACATCGAACCTCTTCTCGAGCCAATTCCCGACGTGTTCCTCACCTAAGCTTCTACCTCCGTACTTCGAGATCACTCTCTCGGCTTCGCTAACCTTAGCTCTGAGCAAGGGCTGAGAGTACTCCTCGAAGATCAGAAGAAGGAGGTTTCCACTCTCATTGAACCTAACAGCTGACTCGTCCTCATCGTAAGCTCTAGCTACAGCAGGCGTTAAGCCGGATAGCATCATCTCCCTCGCGGCTCTCAGAGAGTCCTCAAACCTCTTGAATGTGTAAGAACACTTATGCTCATATTGAGGGATCGGGAAGACCTTCAGAGCGGCTTTAGTTATGATACCTAGCTGACCCTCACTCCCCAGTAAGAGGAGCTTGAGATTTGGTCCTGTA
>JAVQRZ010000277.1:0-2662 GCA_033582115.1 Candidatus Korarchaeum sp.
AGCGTAGAGACAGGGATCGTGTATCGTTACCTCCCTCCCCAGTGTCCTTCCAACTAGACCTCTGCTAGCCAGTACCTCTAGGTAATTCCTAACGTCCAGGTCGTAACCATCCACGAACTTCGGGTATACCTCCCTCATCACGTGAGTCGTGTGAGGATCTATCGCTATCAAGCTCCTGACCCCTCTCTCCTTCAACCTCCTGTGAACCCCCTTAGCGTGCATCTCGAAATCCTCCTCGAGACCTAAGTCGTAAAGTAAAGCACCGGAATACATATCATCCTCATAAACGTAACCGAAAGACACTCCTGATTTCATCAAGAGTATTGCTATGCTCCTGATGATCTCATTTTGCTCTTCAACTCTCTCCTTCGGGGGGCTCGCTATCTTCGTCACATCTATTACCTTACCAGCTATCCTCCCCAATCTGATCGCTAGAGTGGCTACACTACTCCTCTCCAAGCCCTCCAAGTAACCCACTAGCGAGTCTATGTGAGGCGTGAGCTGGTAGAGAAGGCCCGTGAAGATGACCGTAGCCTCGCCCTTGGGAATGCTGAGACCGTCTGCCCACCTGTAGGAGTCCCTCTCAGGTAGGGGGACTGGACAACCCCTCCTCTTCGTGTTGTCAGCTATCATCTCCAAGACTTCCCTCAAGGGTAGTGGCACGAACGATCACCCTTCGATGGGAGGATCAAGAATAATATAATACTTTCTCTAGTAAATAGTCTTAAAATCTGTAACAATTTCTACTCATTTAGTTATATATTTACCTACCCAACCCTTAGCCCCGTTACGGAATCACCTAAGGGTTTTTATAGAATTGAGCGTTCATTAACTTTATGAAGAAGATCTTTCCCTTGATGTTAGTAATAATCTTACTACTTGGCCCGTCTATAGGCTTCGCGCAGCTGATATCAGCTGATATCTCACCGATCTCGATTTCAACAAGGCCGGGGAGCAAGGAGAAGTTCTCTCTGACCGTTAAGAACATGGGGGAAAGAGATATCGATGTCACGGGGATCAGACTTAAAATCACGTCAAGAGAGCTCTTCGGAATTCCTCTATCTCTCTACCTCGGAGAATACGCTTTTCCCTTCGATAAACCTGAGAGAGTGATCGCTGGAGGTTCTAAGGTCATCGAGAGAACTTTGGAGATTCCCTTGATCCCCTTCGCTGGCAAGTTCGATGTCGAAGTGATTGTAGAGACGACCGGAGGGGTAGCGACAACCAAGCTTCAGGTGAACCTCCTTCACAGCTGGCTTTCCTTATCTTTTCTCATGATAACTCTCCTATTAGTGCTTGGAGTAGCTTACGCTATGCTCAAGCTATCTTGGAGGAGGGTAGCGAGGAGGGAGATATACAAGGTGAGCGATCTACTAGCTGAAAGGGATAGGTACTATAAGCTGCTCAAGGAGCTGGAGGGGAGGAAGGGTAGGATTGGGGAGAGGGAGTACAGCGAGCTCAAGGAGGAGTACTCCTCAAACCTCAAGAGAGTCGATTCCATGCTTAAGGACATGCTACCGAGCCTCGAGGGGAAGGTAGCGAAGTTAGAGAGGGAGATCGAGAGCATAGATACCGAGATCAAGAAGATCAGAGCGAGGATAGAAGTGAAGGAGGTTAAGAGGAGCGAAGCTGAGGCTGAGATAAGGAGGAGAGAGGTCATGCTGGAAGATAGGGGGAGGAAGGTGAAGGAGCTGAGGGAACTGATAGATAGAATAAGAGGCGTCTGACCTCAGCTTACCATAGGACCGTGATTCAGTTCAGGGCAGGGCTTATTTGGGTAGACTCCGAAGCTCACACTTTATGCTAGAGGTCAATTACTTAGAGCTGTTCTGAAGGGCGTGGTGGCTCAGTTCTATACTCAATTACCTTGAGACCCCTTATTTTAGTGAAGTGCTTGGTGTTCCCGGTGAGTAGCGCATAACCATTCTCACGAGCTATGATTCCGATTAAAAGGTCCCTTATATCGATCATCAAGCCCAGCGACGATAAGTAAGCTATTTCCTCACCTGCTCTCATTGCCTCCTTACCTGTTAAGTTTAGCACCACCAGAACCTCAACCAACTCCTCAATATCGTTGATCCTACCGACCTTATACGCTCCCCAGGCTAGTTCAAATACGTTGACAGCTGTCGTAGCGAGACAAACACCTTCCTTCAGAAGCTTTTCAACGAGCCCCACAGCAGCGTTCCGACCTCTAAGGAAATCTACTAGGACATCTGAATCTAGAGTCACTCTAGCGACTTCAAGGTCCATTTAGACCACGCTTCACTTACTTCCCTTAGGGAATCCTCTATCTCCTCCACGTTCACATCACTCCAACAACCAGCTAGATCCATTAATCCCTTGTTCCTCTTAACCAGTCTTAGGATCGTATCTGAGAAGCTCTCACCAGGTTTCTTAACTCGTAATAATGCTTCGTAAGCCGTAAGTGAGATCGTTATGGTCTTAGTCCCCGTACCGACACCATGTTTACATATATGCATGTACTTATAAACATGCGCTTAATACACGAGCTGTTGTGCCCCTTCAGCAGAATTTAGCTATACCTACCGCTGGAGACGAGCTATAGTAAGCTCTAAACAGGGGAACGGAGAGCTATGGTATCTCTTACACATGAGATTTTGGGGGTTTTCTTAACCTAATCACGCCATTGAAGAGTTCA
>JAVQRZ010000278.1:0-3238 GCA_033582115.1 Candidatus Korarchaeum sp.
CCTGAGGATCTCTCTCAAGGGGTGCTGAGGATACTCTACGAGCTTCAGGAAATGCTCTCAGCGATAACAGGTCTTCCTAACTACACACTGCAGCCAGCAGCAGGGGCTCAAGGGGAGCTAGTAGGTGCCCTCATGATAAGGAAGAGGCTAGCTGACCTAGGGGAGAGAAGGGACGAGATGGTGATACCTGAAACAGCCCACGGGTCTAACTTCGCGAGCGCGGCTATGGCTGGATTTAAGGTCGTTAGGATACCACCTACTAGCGATGGAACTGTTGACATGAACGCCTTGAAAACTGCTATCTCAGAGAGGACAGCTGGCATGATGATAACGAATCCGAACACCCTCGGAATATTCGAGGACAGGGTTCTAGAGATAGCTGATATCCTGCACACTAACGGAAGCTACCTCTACTATGATGGAGCTAACCTGAACGCTATAATGGGGTGGGTGAAGCTCTCAGACATGGGTGTTGACATAGCTCACCTCAACATACACAAGACCTTCTCAGCTCCTCACGGTGGCGGAGGGCCTGGAGCCGGTGCTATAGGCACTACGGACGAGCTTAAGGACTACTTGCCAGTGCCCGTCTTGGTGAGGGAGGGCGGTAAGTACAAGCTGAGTTACGAAGTGCCTAAGAGCATAGGTAAGGTGAGGACCTTCTACGGTAATGTGGGGGTCTTGGTGAAAGCTTGGGCTTACTTGAGGATGCTGGGGAGCGAGGGGGTGAGGGAGTCAGCAGCCCTAGCTGTTATGAACGCGAACTACGTCAGGAAGAAGCTGATGGAATTCGGATTCGAGACCCCTTACTATAAGGATAGACCCTGCAAACACGAGTTCGTGATCTCATTAGCTAAACTGAAGAAGGAGACTGGAGTCAGGGCTCTGGACTTCGCTAAAGCGCTGATAGACAGAGGACTGCACCCTCCAACTATGTACTTCCCGCAGACTGTTCAGGAGTGCTTGATGATAGAGCCTACGGAGAGCGATAGCTTGAGGGAGCTCGATAGGTATGTTGAAACGATGAGGGAGATAATGAGGATAGCTTACGAAAAAGCTGAAGAGGTCCTAAATGCCCCTAAGAACTCTGCTGTCACTAGGGTAGATGAGAGCCTAGCTAACAAGGTCCTCTGGTTATCTTGGAAGATTTATGAGCAGCAGAAGGGCAAGTGAGAGCTCTATAGATAGTAGCAAGATCACTAGGAGGTGTTCCTCCCTGACTCCGAGCCTGATGAGGAGGGAGGGGAGGGAGAGGTTAGGGGGGGCTACAAGCTTACCGTCACTTGAGACGCTAGTAGGGACCTTCTCCTTGGTTCTCCCCCAGCTTATGACCTTCAGCAGGAAGTCGAAGCCCTGAGGGAGCGAGAGTATTACTAACTCCCAGTAGAGGGAGTAGCTGAACGAAGCAGTCGCTATGGCACCGCCACAGAGGAAGGTGAGGACGTTCCCTGGAAAGGCTTTAGCTGGGTACCAATTGTACTTCAGGAAGGAGAGCAGGAGGAGGAATAGTGAGAGGAGGTAGATCGATCCTCGAAACTCTCCTTCGGCTAGGAGGATCATAGAAAGGGCTAGCGAGATTATCAGGGAGGTGCCAGCTTCAAGCCCGTTGAAGCCAGCAAAAGTATTGGTTGAGTTGACGTAATAGGTTCCCAAGAGGAACAGGGTGAGCTGGTGGGTTAGGAAGGAGCTGAAGGGCTCAAAGGGAGGGAAGCTGCTATGGAGCAGTAGAAAGGGGATCCCTGAGAGCACTATCTTCTCTAAGTTGCTCAACCCGATCAAGTCATCCACTAATCCTATGGATGAGAAGAAGATAGGGAGCATAGTCAGAGGGGCTGGAAGCCCAAGTAGAGTTGAGATGATAGATGCTTGAGTTATGAAGATGATAGTTAATGGAATGCCGCCCACCCTAGCAGCCATCACGCTCCCTAGCTTGTGTAGGTCCCTAGCGAGAAGCCCTCTCCTCTCAGAGATAGCTACCCACCTCTCAGTAGCTACTAAGTTAGCTATGAATGAGAGAAGAGCTGTTACTGAGACCAGGGCTTCAACTGTCATGTTTTTATCAGTGAAGAAGGGGGTTACAAGGTAAAAATGTTAGAGGTAGCTATAGCTTCAACTGTAGCCCTACTGACATCAGAGCTTATGCACAGGGCGATACTGCCTCGCTACGAGAGGAAAGGCCTTCTATCTGAGGATGTCCACAAAGCTGAGAGGAAGAAGGTCCCCGAGCCCTTAGGACCTGCGGTCTACCTCCCCTTCCTCATATCCTCTCTAACGTTCTTCAGCCTGACGGGTGAGAGCAGCGTTATTGCAGTAGCTTCTTCCTCAGGCCTAGCCTTCCTGATAGGATTAATAGACGATATGTCCCCACTCGGCCCGAAGACGAAACCCCTACTTCTCATACTACCAGCTCTAGTGCTCATAGCAGCTTATCAGGTCACCCCAAGGCCCTTGCTACCCATACTGGGGAGAGCTAGGCTCTACTATGTCTACTGGGTTGTGATAGTAGCCCTCTTCACTGTCTTCTCTAATGCAGTGAACATGATGGATTCCCTAAACGGTATGATGCCCTTCTCAGTTTACGCATCAACGATCCCCTTGATACCCGTTCTAGCTTCGAACATAGGAGCCCTAGTGTCCCTACTCCTGTTGCACTCCTCTCTTCTTCCCTACTGCTATAGGAACAAGTACCCTGCTAGGGTTTTCGGCGGCGACTCCAACTCCCTATTCGTGGGTTCAGCCCTAGCTTCTATATCGGTGATCTCGAACACAGAAGCCTTCTTCAGCATAGCTTTGATACCCTTCCTAGTATCGGGCTTCTCTGTAATAGCTTCTATTGGTGATCTCAAGGAGAGGAGACAGATAACTAAAAGACCTGTCGTCGTGAAGGAGGGGATAATAAAAGCCAACCCAGACCCTAAGGCTCCTATCTCCCTTATAGCGATATTAACGAGTGATAGGTGGAAAAGAGAGGATGAGATAGTCAAGGAAGCTGCTCTTCTCTCCCTCCTATCAGGAGGCCTCTCCTCACTTACTTACTTCCTCCTGACCCCAAGGTGAGATCTTGGATAGGGGATTCCTGCTTTCGCTCTACTCCGTTATCTCCGGCTGGGCTCTTATACTCCTAGCTCTCCTCTTACTGAAACCATTGATAGTCCCAGGCTCTAGGGGATTGATGGAAGCCATACTGTACGTGCTACTAGGAGCTCTCTCCATAGCAATAGCCCTCCTCCTCTGGTAC
>JAVQRZ010000279.1:0-1536 GCA_033582115.1 Candidatus Korarchaeum sp.
CTGCTGATGTGGATATATTGTGTTATCCCAAGGATTCAGTGCTGTAAGTCCTGAGAGGATTATTCTAGCAGCCTCCCTAACCTTACTATTAACTTCGTCCGCTAAATCTGTTGGTAAGCTCTTCACTCTTAGTTCATTGAATTCAGATGCTGCCTTGCTAAACTCATCTACCTTACTGAGGAGGTCATCCGGATTTACCCCAAGTTCCCTCATCAATGTGATATTCAGCTGCTCCTTCATGTGCTCCACCCTAGCGGTAAAGTCGTACGGAAGTACTAGCGATCTATCGAACCTCACTAGGATCTTAGAGCATACTTTCATTATATTGTGAAGGTATTCCCAGTCCAGCAATTCGATCGCATCGAACTGCGTGTGGTACATACCCTTCCTAAACCAATCGGAGAAAGTATCCGTGTTCACGCTCGGTACCCCAGCTGCCGTGTAGGGCCATGCCTCAGTCCAACTGTAGATCTCCCCAAACTCCCAACCGTACGGTAGGAGATCCTTGCTATCCTCCAGCACTTCTGATAAGAAGCTCGATAACTCGGGGACTACATCGACCCCTAACCTAACGCCCTTGTGAGCCATCCCCTCTAGGTTGAAGTAGAGTATCGCCTTGCTCTGCCACTCCGGGTGAGCTTCCGTGATGCGCCACCAAGCTCCTATCAGCCAATCGTAGTAAGCATCAATTACCCCGTACTCCTCAGCTGTGTGCGTCATGAAGATGAGAGTCCTCTCAGGGACGTAGCCGCTCTCCTTCACCGCTTTAGCTAGTGTTAAAACAGCTGCTGTAGCAGCTGTATCGTCCATAGCGCCGTAGAACCATGCGTCGTGGTGAGCTGCTATCAGGATGTACTCATCAGCCTTCCTACCTGGGATGTAGCCTATGGTGTTCCATCCGGTGCCCTCCTTCACTTCAGCTAAGTTCACCATTCTGGCCCTAACGGGGCCCTTCTCAAGCATATTTAAGATCTCCTGAGCATCATCCTTGCTTATCGATATGATCGGAATGAGATCAGAGCTGTAGAGACCATCGAAGCTGTGAAGAGCATTTGAATGTTGAGCGTAGCTCCCATTGGGAGGGTTGAATAGCACCACCCCTTTAGCCCCGCGTACAGTAGCTTCATGAACTATCATGTTGAGCCACCCGTCATCAGGATTCCAATACGCTAAGACGAGCTTTCCGCTGACGTTCAGTCCTTCGTAGTTCTCCTTGAGGCCACCAGCTACGTAAACTAACTCTCCCTCGATTCCCCTCTCTCCAGTTCCTGGCGATCCACCATAGGAGGAAGCCAAATAGACCTTACCGTTCTCAAGCTCCAACCTAGCCCCTCTGAACTCCCAAGCGTCCACGGGAACGGGCTCTAATGATACATTCACTAACCCTATCTTCTTCATCTCCTCGACGATGAACTTCGCTGACTCAAGGTCCTGCTCAGTACCCGTTGCTCTAAACCCTAGGAACCTAGGTTCCTTGTAGGATCCTATGCTCGTGAGCTTCTCCACTACGTACTTAGCGTAATTGATATCTATCCT
>JAVQRZ010000280.1:0-3180 GCA_033582115.1 Candidatus Korarchaeum sp.
GCTTCTTAGGGGAGATTGAGAAGATAGCTGACGTCTACACGGTAGCAGCTCTCACATCATACCTCCTAGTCAACTACTCGTTGATCAGGATCAGGAGGATAGAGGAGAAAGCCTTCAGGCCTTGGAAAGTCCCTGGAGATATTAGAATACTCGGGAGAGAACTGAACTTAGTAGCAGCTCTTGGACTAGTATCGACTGCCTCGCTTCTAGCTCTAGTGGTGCTGATGCATGAGATAGGGAGGATCCTAGGTCTAGCCTGGCTCGTCCTAGGGTTAGCTCTCTACTCAGCCTACAGGAAGGCAAGAGGGATGAAGGTCATCGGAAGGGCCAGCGCGGATTTAATAAAGCCTGCTGAGTATAGAAGAGAAGCTTTAGTCTTAGTAAGACCATATGAGAGTGAGGACGTTATTGAGGACATATATCACGGACTTAAGGGCAGGTACAGGCTGCACCTAGTCACGGTGGTTGATCCCTCTGGGCTCAGCACCAGCGAGGTGAAGGAGGAGAGGGAAGCTGCTAACAAGGTGTTAAGGAGTATATCGGGGAAGCTTAAGGATAGGGGCTTGGAAGTAAATTACAGGGTCGATTTCGGGAAGCCAAGCGATGTGGCTCTCTCATTAGCATCAAGCGATATCTTCGATTTCGTAGTGGTGATCATAGGGAAGGGATCGAGGAAGTTGGAGGAAGCAGGTCTCGCAAGGCTTTTAATGAGCAAGCTCCCGGGCAAGGTGCTAGCTATAAGGAGGTGATCCCTTGCTAGTGATACTCAATATATATGCTGAGCTAGACGAGTTAGATAATATAGTGGAGAAGCTCAGGGAGATGCCTGAAGTGATTGACCTCTACGAGGTGACCGGAGATTACGATATCGTCGCCGTGGTTGAGGTAGGTTCTGTTGAGGAGTTCAGAAAGGTTGTCATAAGGAGGCTCACTGAGATAAAGGGCGTCAGGGGTACTAACAGCTTCGTGGTGCTCCATACTCATAAGAGAGAAGGGAGGCTAATTGAGGAGTGAGTGAAGGAGCTAAAAGGAGAGTGCTCCTCCCCGTCACATGCGGCTTCTCCCCCGACCTACTGAAAGCGCTTGTAGTCGGTAGGCTGGGGCTTTTAGATGTTGAGGTGACTTTGCTCAAGGTCCTGAGAATCCCCTTGACCTCACCACTGGAGGAGAACGAGTTCTTCGAGGAAATAGTTGAAGCGGAGAAAGAACTCAAGCACAAAGCTGATGAGCTGAGAAAAGCAGGTATGAAGGTGGAAGTGAGAGTCGTCCTCGCTAGGAACCTAGTCACCGGGATCGAGGAGTGTCTACCGGGGCACGATATCTTAATACTACCCTCAGGAAGCTTCGGCGGTACCTTGAGGAAAGTGCTAGCGAGGATCTCGATAGAGGGGTTAGCTGCTAAGTTCAGGACACCTGTTGTAGTAGTCAGTAAGGAGCTGCTAGGTTGTTGATCTTAGAGGATCATCCTAATCTTTAATGAGTCTCACCTAAACATATGTACAGTTAAGATTTAAATCCGAGATCCTCTAAATTCTTTTAGGTGGATTATGTCCTCTAGCTTACCGCAGGAACTCTCATTTGAGGTTAAGATCTCGAAGGAGCTCCGGAGGAGGAGGGACTCGATAAGACCTATCAACGAGAGGATCTCTAGACTCAGGGAGGAGAGTGTAAATTCAACAGTAAAGGTTTCCTTAGAAAGAGCGAAAATAATAACAGAATTTTATAAAAGTGACCTTCCTAAAGGTAAATCCATTCCTGTACAACGAGCTTTGGCCTTCAAATACTTGATGGAGAGAGTGAGCCTTCCCGTTGAGGAGGGTCAGCTCATCGTCGGATTAAGGGGTACAGGCGTTAAGGAAGTGCCTACCTACCCTGAGATATGTGTCCACAGCTTAGAGGACCTAGAGGTCCTCGATAAAAGGAAGAACATGCCCTACAAAGTCGATGAGGAGACTAGGGAGTTCTACGAGAGGGAGGCGATACCCTTCTGGAAGGGAAGGACGATGAGGGATATGCTCTTCGAGAACCTCCCGAGGGAGTGGATAGACGCCTATGAAGCAGGCGTCTGGACCGAGTTCATGGAGCAGAGAGCCCCTGGTCATACTGCAGGAGGAGAGAGGATATTCAGAATGGGAGTACTCGATATAAAGGAGCAGATAAGAAGGAGAATGGAGTCATTGAACCCCTCGGACCCTGAGTACTACGAGAAGATCGAGGAGCTCAAGGCTATGGATATAGTTGCGGATGCTATCCTGATTTACGCTAAGAGGTACGCTGAAAAACTAGATCAAATGGCTAGAGAGGAGAGAGATCCTGAGAGAAAGAAGGAGCTAGAACAGATGGCTGAGATATGCAAGTGGGTCCCTGCTCACGCCCCTAGGACCTTCTGGGAGGCACTGCAGCACTACTGGTTCATACACGTAGGCGTTACCTATGAGACGAACCCTTGGGATTCCTTCAACCCTGGTAGGATAGATCAGCACCTCTACCCCTTCTACAAGCGTGATGTAGAAGAAGGCAGGCTGACTAGGGAGAGGGCTAAGGAACTGCTTCAAGCCTTCTGGTTGAAGTTCAACAACCAGCCAGCTGTTCCTAAGGTTGGGGTCACTGCTGAGGAGAGCTTCACCTACAACGACTTCTCGAAACTGAACTTAGGCGGCCTGACTGCTGACGGGAGGGACGGCATTAATGAGTTATCTTACTTGATATTAGAGGTCCTCGATGAGATGAGGATCCTTCAGCCAAACACAGCTGTGCTAGTGAGCGAGAAGAATCCTGATAGCTTCTTGGTAAAAGCCCTTAAGGTAGTAGGCCCTGGCTTCGGGGAACCACCTTTCTTCAACTTCGATGGTGTTATATTGAAGATGTTGAGGCAGGGCAAGAGCTTGGAGGATGCTAGGACGGCTGGAGTGAGCGGTTGTGTTGAATCAGGGGCTTTCGGTAAGGAGGCTTACATACTGACAGGATACTTCAACTTGCCTAAGATAATGGAGATAACGCTTAACAGAGGAGTTGACCCTAGGACCGGGAAGAGGATAGGTATAGATACAGGAGATCCGAAGGAGTTCAAGAGCTTCGAGGACCTTTGGAACGCTTTCCTCAAGCAGGTAAAACACTTCCTCGACATAAAGATGAGGGGCAATGATATGATAGAAGCTCTCTATGCAAAATACCTCCCCG
>JAVQRZ010000281.1:0-4696 GCA_033582115.1 Candidatus Korarchaeum sp.
AGGTAGTACGTTTATGGGCCAAGCATCTCTCATTACTATAACTAAGCTATGACCAGCTCCTATCTTAAGCGCCCTCTCGACAGCCGCTTCAATGAGCTTCTCATCATTCCCAGCTTTTCTCACTAACCTAGGTCCTGATGACTCGCAGAAAGCTAAACCGAATTTTATGCAAGAGCATGAGTCGGCTAAAGCCTCGTAAACATCCTCAACAGTCTTGATGAAGTGGGAGGTAGCTATGATTATGTTACAATTCTCGGGAGGAGTAACGTCTACTACTTCAAGCTTGATCTCCATACCAAGACCTCCCTCAAGCTCATAAAAACCTAAGAATTCCTTAAATACTTTAGCTCTCTTACATGAATCTTCAGCAGTTAAGAGAAATCATATACTTCGAAAAACCCTTAGTGCTGCTGTAAATCGATAAAGGGAATAGTAACAGTATCCCAGGGGGAAACTATTATCTTTCGATCCTCCCATAAGCATCGATGTGGGATGTAATCGTAGTTGGAGCGGGGCCTTCAGGCTCGACCTCAACCTACCTCTCAGCTAAGAAAGGGTATAAGACGTTGATCTTAGATATGAAGGGATTCCCTAGGCATAAAACTTGTGGAGGAGGGGTAACTTGGAGGGCTTACGACTTCTTAAGAAGCTTAGGAATCTCTATCCAATCTTTCGAGGCCTATCATAGAGAGGTACTCATAAGGGGATTCGGAGAGGAGGTAAGAGTAAGCTCCAATTCAGGGGAGTTCGCTGTCGCGACTGTGGAAAGGCGGAGGTTCGATAAGGAGCTCCTAGATATAGCGATAAGCCAAGGGGCAGAATTCAAGAGACTGAAGGTCACTGGGATTATTCAGAAGGAAGATAGGGTTGAGTTGAGCGGGATAGGAATTCAAGCTAAGTACTTGATAGGAGCTGATGGCGCTTACTCACTCACAGCTAGCTCGTCGGATATCAGGAGTTGCTGGAGCGATGAGGACCTGATATTCGCCATCGAAGGGAAGGCTCCTCTTTACGACGAGTTGACGTTCTTAGTCGATGTTTCACCATCAGGATACGGGTGGATCTTTCCCAGAGGAAGCGATTCCAATGCAGGAGTTGGTGGTATGGTCCCCAAATCTAAGGAGATCATGAAAGCGTTTAAGAGGTTCTCTAAGGTTTATAGCGTTGAGAGGGTAGGTGCTTGGATCATACCGACGGGAGGTCACGACCGACCTATCGCCAAGGGAAGGGTTCTCCTAGTAGGAGATGCTGCAGGATTAGCGGACCCGCTGACAGGTGAAGGGTTATACTATGCCTTCAAGAGCGCTCATGAGTGCGTGAACTCCCTAGAGTCCGAAGATCCAGTATCATCTTACTACGAGAGGATGAAGGACGTGCTCGAAGAGCTCAGGTTGAAGAGAAGGGCTAGGAATATAATAGTTCCTCGTATGAGTTTCTTCTTCAGGATCTTCGCATCCTATCCGGAGATAGCTAGGAGGTACATGCTGACTTCCATAGGTAAGCTGGACTTCAGGGAGTTCTGGAGGTGGGGGTTGCTCAGGATCCCGAGGGCTACGCTCAGTATGATTCTAAGGAGCCTTCGGTAGGAACCCCTCAAGATACCCACCAACTCAGGGGCTTAGGTGCCCTCATCGCTCTCAATAGAACATTGAGGTTCATACCGAGCGATCTCTCGAGGGATCTCATAGCATCAGCTAAGTCAGGGAACTTAAGAAGCTCGGATCTGAGGGCCTTCCTCACTCCCTCTCTAAACTGCCAAATACCGATTGGTGCGTTAGTACTCAGGGCATATCTTCCTCAAAGAGATAGCAGCAGTCTGCCTCCCCATGCTATGAAACTTCTCTGATACTGCTAGTTAGTGTGATGCCCACCGTCCAACACTCGAACTCACTATTATAGATCTCTGAGTTCGTCATCACCACAGATCCCGCTCCCTATGATCCATATGCCTCTGGGCATCCAGACCTCAACCACCTCGAGTAGGTAAGAACTCTGAGCTATCAAGATGACGTAATCGTTCCCCTCGTAGCTACTCGCGAATAGGAGGACATTCCCTGAGTAGATGTCGAATCCAAGGACCTCTCATTTCAAACGACTCCCTATGATGGCTTCGAAGGAACCTCATTCCTCCTCTACCTCTCTATCCTCATGTTCGACGATAACGTTCTTTATTAGGCTAAGTGGGTTCACGAAGTGCTCCTTCATTAGCTCAACTATCAGAGGGTTAGGCATCCCATGATCTTTTAGCTCTCTGTAGAATGATGTTAGGCTTTAGCTCTCTCTTGTCTTCTCAGGGTCATAGATCATGTTTAAGAGTTCCTTAAGTGGATCTATGAGCCCTCTTAGTAAATTGGGGACTTCCTTACCCAGTACTGAGAACACCTCCTTAAGTTCCTTATACATCATCCTTCCACTCGCTCGTTTCCTCCTCAACTATGCAATCACCAATAATCACATAACTTACGGATGATAAAGAGGGATTAACCACCTCTGAGCCTTACATGAGCACTTAAATCCCCTTCGTATTCCACATAGTGAAGACCGCACGCGAGAGGGATAGAGGGGATGTGATTTGCGCGAAATAGAGGTAGCTGTTGAGGTAAGGAACTTAACGAAGAGATTCGGGAACTTTACAGCAGTTAACTGTGTAAACTTGGAGATAAGGAGGGGTGAGAACTTCGGCCTGCTCGGACCTAATGGCGCAGGGAAGACGACAACCATAAGGATGATAACAGGGACAATTCGACCTACGGAGGGTTATGTTAAGGTATTTGGAATAGATGTCTCTAAGGGAAGGGAGAAGGTACTCAAGAGGATAGGGTACATGCCTCAAAGGTTCAGCCTTTATGAGGATCTGACAGTAGAGGAGAATTTGAGATTTTACGGAGCTCTTCAAGGTCTCTCAGGGCAGTACTTGAACCTTAGAATCAGCGAATTAATGGAGAAATTCCTTCTGAAGGATTTCAGGACAAGAATAGCTGGTAAGTTGAGCGGAGGAATGAAGCAGAGGTTGAGTTTAGCCGTGGCTCTGGTACACGATCCTGATCTGCTGATACTAGATGAGCCAACGGCTGGTGTGGATCCCCCTCTCAGGAGGAAGTTCTGGGAGTACTTCAAGGAGCTCAACAAGGAGGGAAAGACGATATTAGTGACAACCCATTACATGGATGAAGCTGAGAACTGCGATAGACTCGCTTTAATGGGAGGAGGTAGAGTCCTCACAGTGGGTACGCCTCAAGAAATAAAGAGGAGGGCGATGGGCGGTGATTTAGTTGAGATTCAAGTTGATGGTAACCTCGATCTCAATGGGATGATCGGCTTGAGGGAGGTCTTGGGAGGAAATAACGGGAAATACTTACTTTTGGTGGAGGAATCAAGCAGCTTCATCCCTGAAGCTCTCAGGAAAGCAGAGATCTCTGGAGTTAAAGTTAGATCAATAACTCCAGTGTTCGTTAGTTTGGAAGAAGCTTTCATAAAGATAATGGGGGGGTGAGAAGGGTTGATAGCAGAGAGATACGAGATCTACAAGATGGTAACAATAGTCAAGAAGGAGTTAATTCAGTTGATCAGGGACCCAAAGACAATAACAATGGTTCTCATGATGCCGATAACAGTTACCGTGCTCTTCGGAATAGGCTACGGAGGGAAAAGCTCTGGGAAGTATCCTATAACTGTGGTTGACTTAGACGGGAGAGATGGGTCTTTGAAGTTCATCCAAGAGCTTAAGAACTCAAAACTCTTCGAGATAAAAGCTATATATAAGTCGAAAGGGCAAGGATTCTCCTCAGTATACTCTGGAGAGGTATATGCTAGCTTGGTAATTCCAGAAGGATTTACAGAAGATCTAATAAAAGGTAGAGCGACTAGAGTGGAGCTATATTATGATTCTAGCAACCCAACGGTAGCTCAAGCGATAATGCAGGCAGTGGGCATGGTGACTCAACGGTACCAAGAGTGGGCAGCATCTACCTTCGGTACATTTTGCAATACAGCCTATGTTCTACACTGTCTACGGGCCTAAGGTCGAGAAGATAGAGAGCTTCATACCTACACTCATGGCATTAATGCTTCAGATGGTTCCTACGAGTCTCATCTCAGTATCAATCTGTAAGGAGAGAGAGAAGGGGACATTCGAGCAGTTCATAATGACTCCTGTGAAATCCTTCGATGTGATCTTCGGGAAGTTAATAGCTTACTTCATCGCAACCATATCTGATGGTGTGCTGAGCTTAATGACAGCTATCCTACTCTTTGATGTGAAGTTGAGAGGCTCTCTAGTTGACATGACGATAGTATCGATAATATTCCTCCTCAGTTCTTTAAGTATGGGTCTCCTGATCTCTGTATTCTCTAAGAACCAACTTCAAGCCTATCAAGCGAGTATATTCACCTTCATCCCCAGTATGCTGTTCAGTGGAATGTTGATTCCCGTTGAGATATTAGGCCCTGAAGCTAAGACCATAGCGTCCTTCATCCCGATGTATTACTTTATAACAGCCTTCAGGAACGTCTCTCTCAAAGGGTGGAGTTTCCTGATGGTGCTAGATCATCTAGCAGTAATCACTGCGTTTTCAATTATGTTTCTTGTCTTCTCCTTAAGGTCTCTGAAATTGGAGGTGATCTGATTGAGAATGAGGTTATTGAGGGCACTAATACTGCTAGCTGTCCTTAGATTAGGGGTCCCAGGGATTCAGGT
>JAVQRZ010000282.1:0-1688 GCA_033582115.1 Candidatus Korarchaeum sp.
GAGTCCAAGTTCCCTGAGGATCGTTTCGCCCAGTTCGTCCCTCGAGGGAAGCTGAGTTGGAGATGTCACTATACCGATCACCTTGCTACCGTACTTCTCCCTCACCTCGTTGATTATATCGTTTCCCTCAAGTAGATCAGATTTCGTGAGGAAGATTATAGCTGGTTTATAGCTCTTCTCCCCGAATATAGCTTCTTCAACATCATCCAGTGTGACCGAGCCCTCTATCTCAACCCAAGCTCTATCTATCCCAAATTGGAGAAGTAACTCCCTAACTTCCCTCTCGGAGCAGTCCAAGAGCTTCCCTTTATTTATTATAATAAGTGTGGGAGCTGCTCTGCTCCTCTTTATCCTGACCCTCCCAGCGGGTCTCTCGAATGATATCTCCCTAGACTCCAAGAAGCTGAATATCCTCGCTAGCGACTCAACAGGTTCCTCTAATGAGCTCACGGTTATCCCTAAGACATCTGAGTTCTTAGCTAGAGCGATAGCTAGGTTCGTAGGGCCACCCTGAGCTTCTAGTATCAAGGGTGGAGCTTCGACTATCTGTATCTGCGCCCCTCGGAAGTCCATCATCCCCTCAACGGGTCTCATCGTCGTGAAGGGATTGGGAGATACCTCAGGCTTAGCGTTTGTTAGTCTCGCTAGTAGAGTGCTCCTCCCTGAGTTAGTGAATCCTATAAGCACTAGTTGAGCTGCTCCTCTCTTTTCAACCATCAAGGAGATGCCCTTAGATCTCTTAGCATACCTCCTCCTCTCTATCTCCTCTTTAAGCTCTGACATCCTCCTCTTAATGAACTTCTCCATCTTCTCAGTTCCTTTGTGCTTAGGTATCAATGAATAGAACTCCTTGAGTTTCTGGAGCTTCTCTTCCGGCGTCTTCGCTTTAGAGTACTCCTCCCACTTAGCTTGAGCCTCGGGTGGGAGGTTAGTCGGCATCCTCCCTCTTCCTCCTCTTATCCTTGACCTCTACGATCTCCCCTAGGGTGACGCTCCTATAAGATACTTGCTGCGACGCCGAGCTAACTACCTGCATCTTCTCAGGGTTCCTCTGTATTATTGAGACCTCTAGAAGCTTCTCTATTCCCCTAGCTAACTCATAGCTCGGAACTACTCTCTCAGATTCTATGTTCCTCAGGAGGGATGCCTTTATGTTGAGACTCGCAGCCACCTGCTCTATGGATAACCCTAATGATTCTCTAGCTTCCCTTATCCTCCTACCGTAATCCTCCACTAGCTCTACCTCCGCTTCCTTCCTCTCCCTCTTCGGGACACTGACCTCCCTAGGAACCCTCTTCTGCTGCTTAACTTGGGGAACTTCCCTCACCTGAGGTTCCAGCGCTTTCTCACCTGTCTTCTTACTCTTGACTTTCCTCGCGCATCTACCGCATAGGGACGCTTTATAACCTTCCAGATCAACTAACACTGGCCTACCATAGAAAGTTCCCCCGCAGAGCTCGCATACGTAGACTTCCTCTGACAAGTTCACCAACTCCCAGTAGAGATGCGAAAGCTTTAGATTAATCTTTAGGTCAGCTAACCTGATGAGGAGGATAAAGCCCAAGGATATTGATAAGATGATGAGGAGCATGGGAATTCACGTCGAGAGTATAGAAGCAACGGAGGTACTGATAAAACTGGGTTCAGGGGACTCAATAGTGATAAGAGATCCTCAGGTCTCCTTGATG
>JAVQRZ010000283.1:0-1955 GCA_033582115.1 Candidatus Korarchaeum sp.
TAATGAGATACTCTACGACTTCGTCCAGGTAAACCTAAGCTACTCTAAGTTTGGTGTCCTAAGAGGGTTACACTACCAGTTAAAACCTATGGAACAGGGGAAGCTGGTAACGGTCATCTCCGGCAGGGTAATCGATGTAGCTTTAGATATTAGGGTAGGTTCACCGTGGTATGGAAAGCACGTAGCGGTAGAATTGGTACCGGGGACTCTTCTATGGATACCGCCCGGGTTTGCTCATGGCTTCCAGGCACTAGAGGAGTCATACTTTCTCTACCTAGTAACTAAGGAATACAGTCCGCAGCACGAGAGGTGTATACGTTGGGACGATCCGGAGCTGGGGATAGAGTGGCCTATCAGGGAGGGAGTGATAATCAGTGAGAAGGACTCTAGGTGTCCACCGCTGAAGGGAGCTGAAACGAACTTCAAATATTAAATCTAATGGATGATGCTATGTTCGCTGAGCGTATTAAAAGCAGCTCCTAGAGTATGTATCTCCGGTAGTGGGTCACATAAGGGTTAGCTGTCCAATCCGAGTAATTGTATGAGTCCTTTCTCTTCAACAACCTTCGCAATCTTGCTTCGTTTTTCCCCTCTGAAGTTAATCAGTGTGCTTGCTAAGCTTTCGTAGACGGAATTCTTAAACGTATAAAGTACAGACTTAAGGTTCATTGGCTTTCTACGCATCATTCCCCACATTAAAAGATAGAAGAAGAATGGGAGTGTGCTGAGTGGTGCTGACTTATATAATGCGATCCTGAGCTTGTTTTTAGCCTTAAGTGTATGGTACTCTAGTGCTGTGAAGTATGCATATCTAACAGTTTTCTCCATACTGAAAAATCCTTCATATATCATATGTATTATGTGGTACTCATCGGGTAGATATTTTATGCCACCGTAAATTGTGGGATGCTCATGAACCAGACCCTTGTACAGCACTTTATCTTTTCTGTAGACCCTGATCTGCTTATCAGGATAGAATATACCCAAGAGAGGAGTTCCGTTAGGTAGGATGTTAAATCGTGTTATACTGAAAGCTGAAACCGCAGGCTCACACCCTTCGACGAGTCCTCTTAGATCCTGCTTCAACCTCGTCCCAAGCCTCTCGTCATCGTCTAGGCAGAGGATCCAATCGTAGGAGGCCTTTCTAACAGCAAACATCCTATCGGGTTCAACGTAACCCCAGGGCTTTCTCCTGTAGACCTTCGAGCCATAACTTAAAGCTATTTCTACCGTGTCATCAGTACTATATCCATCTACTATGATGATCTCATCAACTAAGTCCTTAACACCCTCTAACAAGCCCTGCAACCTCTTGGACGAGTTTCTGGTAAATGTGATTAACGTTATACCTTTCATAATCTGCTCCAAGATTTAGCTAATGACTTACCTTATAAAAATTCGTCATAAGGTGAAGACAGCTAATGCTCGACATCCTCTACTCAACAACCTATACCAAATGGTATTTTATTAATTATAGTTTCAGAGTTAGAGTATAGGGATTAGAAAATGACGCTCCCAAAAGTGTCAATAGTATGGTTGAACTACAATTCGTCTAAATTCTTTAATATAGTTCTTAAATCCTTAGAGGCTATTGTAGATATGGATTATCCAAAAGATAAGTATGAGCTAATAGTTGTTGATAACGGTTCAGTCGATGGGAGTTTTGAATGTATAGTGAAGTTTCTTGAGGGTAAAGGTACCTTAAGGAGCAAGATCGTTAGACTTAACAGGAATCTTGGCTTTACCGGAGGGGCGAATGTAGGCTTTAGTGCAAGAGACCCTGAGTCGAAATACATCGTCCTCCTAAACAACGACGCAATACCAATGAAACACAGCCTTACAACCATGGTGGAGTACGCGGAGAAGTACGACAAGGTAGCGGCTCTTAACGGGGTCATTCTTCAGTACGATGGTAGATTGATAGATACTGCTGGGAATCTCATCGATGAGTTGCT
>JAVQRZ010000284.1:0-1114 GCA_033582115.1 Candidatus Korarchaeum sp.
ACAGCGAAATCGTTAGTTCTGTCACCATGGACAACGATGACATGCTTCGGTTCGAGCTCACGGATCAATTTGAGGATACCTGATCTACTAGCATGAGCTGAGAAGTTGAGCTGATTGACCTTCATGCTCACCCAGTTTTCCTCTCCTTCTATCTCAATTCTCCCCTCTTCTAGTAACCTCTTCCCCTCAGATCCGTCAACTTGGTAACCAGTTAAGGTTAAGGTGCTGTTCTCATCGTCCTTCCTCTCCTTCAAGTAGTAATGCACGGGACCCCCTTCTAGCATCCCCGAGGTCGTGAGAACTACGCTGGGGTTCTTGGAGATCCTCTCCCTCATCTTCCAATCCCTCACTAGGAATAGGCTCTTTACGGTCATCCTAAGTTCATCATAATCCTTCACCCTGTTCGAGAACTCGGTCGTTATCTCAGTGCTCTTCCTAGCCATACCGTCTAGGAAAAGGTTCTCCCTGAAGCCCCTAGCCCTGAGGGCCATAGCTACCTCAAGGAGCCTGCCTATCGCGAAACCAGCTATTATCGCAGTACCTCCTCCGTTTATCGTCTCCATCACGGTATCCCTTAGCAGTATTTCTTGCCTGTCCCTCGGTGGGTGCTCTCTCTTCGCGTAAGTCGACTCTGTGATCAGTATGTCCACCTTAGGTACGTCCTCGATTCTTACTGGTGGCATCAGTCTAGATTCCAACATATTGAAGTCCCCCGTGTAGAGCACGGAGGTGCCATCGTAGTTTATGTGGAACATCGCGCTCCCGGGGATGTGTCCGGCATCTATTGCCGTCACTTCGACATCTCCTATCCTGAAGGGGACATTGAACTCTATCTGTCTGAAGCTCTCAAGGGCCTTATTGACCTCTCTAGCTCCGTAGCCTATGTTATGATCTCTAGCTTTAGCGACCTTTATGGTATCGTAAAGCAAGAGCTCCGTGTAGTACTTCGTTATATCCAAAGCGTATATCGGTACATCTCTCCCGTGGCTAACGAGTCTAGGTAGCGAGCCCGAGTGGTCCAGGTGGGCATGAGTTAGCAGTACTGCATCCACTTTCTCAGGTATCGGAGGGAACTCAGGTTGTTGCTTAGGTATTAATTTCATCCCATAGTCCA
>JAVQRZ010000285.1:0-5280 GCA_033582115.1 Candidatus Korarchaeum sp.
AGGGCTGCTACAATACCTGAGGAGAGGAAGGAGGAGACCTACGTCTACTGAGCTAGCGAGACCCTCGGAGGCTCAATTACTACCATACGTAAATTTTTTAAATAGCGATTATAATTAGCTGCAGGTGGTATCTTGGAACTAGAGTAGCTCACGTTTCAGAGTTCAACTCCCTGGTGAGGAGTGGCTTCAATCTCCCGAGTAGGATTAGGGTTTTTGATACGACTTTAAGAGATGGCGAGCAGACGCCAGGCGTCTCTTTAACTCCAGAGGAGAAAATTGAAATAGCTATAGCTTTAGAGGAGCTCGGTGTAGATGTTATAGAGGCCGGGTTCCCGATAACCTCAGACGGTGAGGTAAGAGCAGTTAAAGAGATAGCTAAAACGATAAAAGAGGCATCTTTGAGTAGATCCGAGGTCTGTGCTCTCGCTAGATCGAGCTTCAGGGATATAGACCTTGCTGTTGAGTCAGGTGTCGATTCGGTTCACGTGTTCATAGCGACATCCCCACTTCACAGAGAGTACAAGCTCAGGATGAGCAAGGAGGAAGTACTCGAGAGGGCTGTTGAGGCTGTAGAATACGCTAAGTCTAGGGGAGTTAAGGTCGAGTTCTCAGCTGAAGATGCTACTAGGACGGAGCTGGATTTCCTCATAAAGGTGTTTAAGGCAGTAGAGGAGGCTGGAGTCGATAGAGTAGATATACCTGATACTGTTGGTGTGATGACACCTACTGCCATGAGGTACTTAGTCTCCGAGGTCGTTAAGGAGCTTAGGGTACCTGTTAGCGTGCACTGTCACAACGACTTCGGGCTCGCTGTAGCTAACTCGCTCGCTGCTGTAGAATCTGGAGCTCAGCAGGCTCACGTCACAGTTAACGGGATAGGTGAGAGAGCTGGAAACGCCTCCTTAGAGCAGTTTGTGGTCTCTCTGCACCACCTGTATGGAGTTAAGACTAATATCGATACCACTAAGCTGAGATATGTATCTGAGCTCATTGAGAAGCTCACTGGGATCCAAGTCCCGCCTAATTATCCCATCGTAGGGGATAATGCGTTCTCCCACGAGTCCGGGATCCACGTCCACGGGGTCTTAGAGCATCCGGGGACTTACGAGCCACTCGCGCCTGAGGCCGTGGGAATGAGGAGGAGGATAGTCCTAGGGAAGCACACTGGAAGGCATGCTGTTGAGGAGGCCATCAGGAGACTCGGATACAGGGCTGAGAGGGAGGAGGTAGATGAGATCGTTAGGAGGATCAAGGAAGCTGGTGATATGGGTATCAAGGTGACCGATAAGGACTTCGGAAGGATAGTAGATGAGGTGATCGGCAGCAGGGAGGGTGCTAGGATCCTAGAGGTGAGCGAGTGGCTAGTGGTGACCGGGAGCAGCGTGACTCCTTCAGCCTTCCTGAAGGTGAGGCTCAGGGATAAGGAGCTCAGGAGCTACGGATGGGGAGTGGGGCCTGTCGACGCGTTATCCAATGCCCTGAGGACCATCGAAGGCATCCCTCGGTTCAAACTCAGTAGATTCAAGCTTAACGCTACTAGCAGAGGTACTGAAGCCGAAGGTGAGGTCTACGTCAAGTTGGAAGCTGGAAGCCTCTCATCTGAAGGCTACGGGATCAGCAGAGATATCCTGAGGGCGAGTCTAGACGCCTTGCTGGATGCACTCAATAAGGTGATGAGTTTTGAGGACAGCTGTGGAGAAGATACTGAGTAGGGCCTCGGGGAAGGAGGTATCAGTGGGCGACATAGTGGAAGCTGAGATAGATGTCTACATGATACACGACCCTATGGGAGCTCTTGTTGAGGATGCCCTGAGGGAACTGGGCAAGGGAGTCAAGCGCTCGGAGAGAGTTGTAGCTATTCAGGACCATTTCGTGCCAGCTAAGGACATAGAATCGGCTAACCTAAGCAAGAGGCTCAGGGATTTCTGCAGGAAGGAGGGAATAACGTCTTACTACGAGGTAGGGATGGGGGTATGCCATATCACGCTCCCTGAGGAGGGTCACGTAGTGCCTGGTGACGTGGTAGTAGGTACTGACTCTCACACCCCTACTTCAGGAGCTTTAGGGGCGTTTGCTGTCGGTATAGGTGCTACTGAGATGGCAGCCGCTCTCGCAACCGGAAGGCTGTGGTTTAAGGTACCTGAGACGATGCTCATCAGGATGAGCGGACCCCTCCCTGAGTTCGTGTTCGCTAAGGATCTAATACTGAAGGTAATATCTACGATAGGGGTTGATGGAGCTAATTACAAGGCTCTGGAGTTCGATGGGGAGACTGTAAGGGGTATGGAGATGGACGAGAGGTTTGTCCTCACCAACATGTCAGTGGAGGCTGGGGCTAAGACCGCGATCGTACCACCTGATCGCATCACCTTTTCTTACCTCGAGGGTAGAGCTAGGAGACCCCCAAGGCCTGAGTACTCGGACCCGAGGAGCCACTCAGAGGTGCTCGATATAGAGGCTAGCTCCTTGGAGCCCTTGGTCGCTCTGCCCTACTCACCAGCTAACGTTAAGTCGGTCTCTGAGGTGCAGGATGAGGTGGATCAAGCCTTCATAGGTTCATGCACAGGCGGGAGGTTAACCGATCTGATCGCAGCAGCTAGAGTCCTTAAGGGGAGGAAGGTGAAGGAGGGCGTCAGGCTCATAGTAATACCCGGGAGCCGGAGGATATACTTGGAAGCCTTGAGGAGCGGGATAATAGAGACCTTAGTTGAGAGCGGTGCTGTTATAGGCCCGCCGACATGTGGTCCCTGCTTGGGGGCTCACTTAGGGGTACTAGCTGAGGGAGAAACAGCCGTATCCACATCGAACAGGAACTTCAGGGGAAGGATGGGTCACCCTAGCTCTAAAGTGTATCTAGCGAACGCAGCCACAGTGGCTGCTTCAGCTCTAAGCGGGAGGATAGTTGATCCGAGGGAGGTGGTCCCTTGATCATAAGAGGCAGGGTGATAAGGTACGGGGATAACGTGGATACCGACGTCATAATACCAGCTAGGTACCTGAAGCACGGTTCTGATGCGAGCATACTGAGGTCTCACGCCATGGAGGACCTAGATCCTACGTTCTCGGAGAGGGTCAAGGATAGGAGGATATTAGCAGCGGGGAGAAACTTCGGCTGCGGTTCGAGTAGGGAGCAAGCTGTACTGGCCCTCAAGTATTCCGGAGTAGAGCTAATCATAGCCGAAAGCTTCTCTAGGATTTTCTTCAGGAATTCAATTAACTTAGGTCTGCCCCTGATAGAGCTACCGGAGGCCTGGGTCATTGAGGACGGGGATTACGTAGAGGCCTCGCTCGAGGAGGGAGTTGTTATGCTGCCTGAGAGGGGTATTACCTTAAAAGGGAGGAAGCTCCCTGATTTCATGCTGGAAATGATCAAAGCGGGAGGTTTGATTCCCTACTTAAGGGGGCTCGAGGGATGCCGAGAGTAGCTGTCATCCCCGGAGACGGGATCGGTCCCGAGGTGATAGAGACTGTCGTTCCGCTCTTGGAGACAGTAGCTGATATCTTAAGTATCCCTATTGAGCTGAGGTTCTACGAGGCAGGCGATAGCACTAAGGTGAGAACTGGTAGGGCTCTGCCTGAGGAGACGCTCCAAGGGGTGCTTAAAGCTGATGCCACGCTCATGGTCGCCATAGGTGAGACCGCTAGAGAGGTCATACTCCCTTTGAGGAAGAAGTTAAATCTATACGCTAATCTCAGACCTGCTAAGTCCTATCCAGTGCCTAACGCTGTTCCTGGATTCGATCTGACTATAGTTAGGGAGAACATTGAGGACCTCTACGTGATGGTCGGCTGGAGTAACGAGGACACTGCTGTGGACCTGAGGGTGATAAGCAGAAGGGGTAGCGAGAGGATATGCAGGTTCGGTTACCAGTACGCTAAGAGGATGGGGAAATCTAGGGTTTACGTAGTTCATAAAGCTAACGTGCTTGAGGGATGCAGGCTCTTCAGGAGGGTTTGCTCTGAGGTAGCTGCTGAAGAGGGGTTTGAGTACAGGGAGATGTACGTGGATAGCGCAGCCATGAGGATAGCAACGGATAGACCTTTTGACGTGATAATAACTACTAACATGTTCGGAGACATACTCTCAGATCTAGCTGCAGCCTTCATAGGGGGACTGGGTATGTACCCCAGCGCGAACATAGGCGAAGGGAGGGCTCTCTTTGAACCAGTCCACGGGACAGCTCCTGAGCTAGCTGGTAAGAACCTAGCTAATCCGATGGCGACAATGCTCTCTACTTCAATGATGCTAGAATGGTTGGGATACTCTGAAGGGGCTAGGCTTATCGAGGAAGCTGTGAAGAGGTCTTGCGAATTCGGATTCACGACTCCGGACGTAGGTGGGAGCTTAGGAACAAAAGAGGTCGGCTTGAAGGTTCTAGAAGTCCTTAGATCGATCTCAGGATGAGATCTTGATTGATGATTGGATTACTAAGTATGTTATCTTGCGGGAGCTCGGTCCTGCGGGCAAACCTGCGAACTACTCCTCACTTATATCCTTCCAAGCCCTCGATGGTGAGGGTTCATTATGAGGCTGCTGAGCTTCAGGTACAAAGGGGTGAGGGATTACGGACTCTCGGTAGGTGATGAGGTAGTTCCCTCAGCTGAGCTATCTAAGTCGTTAGGGAAGGGGCTTCCGCCTACGTTGGATGAGCTCATCAAGACGCCGCTTATAGATGACGTCATTAAGTTAGGCGAGAAGACTTTAGAGAGGACCATCAAGCTTGAGGAAGTCGATATAGTCAGACCTATCTCGGATCCACCTAAGATAATCTGCCTAGGGAGGAATTACGTTGAGCATGCTACTGAGATAGGCAGCGAGCCTCCGAAGGAACCAGTTATATTCATGAAGCCTAGGACCTCGCTCAACGATCCGTTCTCAGATGTCCTGATACCTGACGACTACACGCTTGAAGTGGATTACGAGGGCGAGATAGCTTTCGTCGTGAGGAGGGGCGGGAGGAAGCTGAGTGAGGACGAAGCTAAGTCCTCGATACTTGGCTACCTAGCTTTCAACGACGTCACCGCGAGGGACCTTCAGAGGAGGGACAAGCAGTGGGTCAGGGGGAAGAGTTTAGACGGTTTCGCCCCCATAGGACCCTGGATAGAGGTTAGTGTGGGCTTTGAGGAACTAGGCGTATCTACTTGGGTTAACGGGGAATTAAGACAGAAGGCTAGCTCGAGGGAGATGATATTCAAACCTTGGGAGATACTAGCCATACTGAGCAGGGGCATGACCATGGAGGCAGGTGATCTAATCGCCACCGGAACACCCGCTGGGGT
>JAVQRZ010000286.1:0-8910 GCA_033582115.1 Candidatus Korarchaeum sp.
GCATCTAACTTGACGAACTTTCCATAACCCTAGATACAGCTGGATTTAGCTCTACTATCTTCGTCTTCCCCTGAGATACCCTCCTCACGAACTTCATGGAGTCAAGTCTCTTCAGCACCCTGGAGACCTTGCTCTTAGAGAACCCCGTCAGCTCTGGTAAGTCTTTCTGTTCAATTTTGCCGTTGTTCCTGTAGATCACATCTAAAACACTTTTTTCATCCCTATCTAGCTTCTCCAAAGCTTCTTCTATCTTGAGGAGGGTCTCCTCATCTAACTTCTCGCTATCAGGTAGAGCTGAGGAATCCCTCCCATACCTGAACCTCCTCACGACCGTGGTAACGAGTAGAGTCATGCCTGCTGTTAATACATTCGAGATCAGGAGAAGGGGGATCATCGATGCTGAAAGTGTTTGCTGGGAGGGCGTTTCAGCTCTGATAGGTTGTCCCGATAACTGACTCATGATCTTGAACTCTAAGACGAAGTCCCAACCTCCTCCCCTAGGGCTGGGGAAGGGGTACCAAACAGCGGTTAGTCTCTCCGATAGGGGGTCCATGCCTAGAGTACCTTCCTGACCTATCTTTGTGACTCCAGCACCCCTAGGGAGGATCACCTCCATCAATGACCTGTTGTAATCTAGTGTGACGTTAGGTTTGTAGAACCTGTAAGCGAACCTATAGCTATCATCGAATTTAGCTAAAGCTGTAGTTGGTGTCAGCGTGAAACTGAAGGATACGTTCCTAGTCTCTCCTGGTTTAAGGTCGTCTTTAAAGCTAACTACTATAACATCGCTGAATGATTGCGTAGAGACCTTCTGAACGTATACCCCTTGAGAGAGGGACTTGAAGCTAGAGACACCCTTCGCTGGGTTCTCTAAGGATATCCCTATAGGGACCACCGGGAACATCACTGCCCTCAAAGTTCCTGTAAAGTTCTTTGGGATCTTGAGCTCAGCGATCACAGTTATCCTAACTGATGAGTTCTCGAATAGTTCTGCTATCACTCCCATCCTCGTTATACCGACTTCCTGCGTAGGGTCAGCATACGCTTCGAGCGAACCCAAAGTGATGAGCAGAAGTGTAATACACAATATGACCCTTGCTATTCGTTTCATGAGCTCCCTCCTTTTCCTAAACTAAGTGATAGCTAGGTAAATAACTTTATTAATGTATCTCGGCTACAGTCGATGGGTCTTAGATTGAAAGTCAACAAACTCCTCCTCAGCTTGACCGAGTGGGTGAATGAGGTGAACAGTAGGACTTCCTCAGATCTAGTTGAGTTAGTCGTAGAGGGCCCGAGGGATGAGAGAGCGCTTAAGCTCTTAGGAGTTAGGGCTAACTTCACGCGTGCGAAGGACCTAATGACGGAGATAAGGGAAAGAGGGGGCAGTAGGGTTAAAGGGAAGTCATTCATAATAATGACAGATTTTGATAGAGAGGGAAGAATTATCCACAGTAAGTTAAAAGATGCCATAACTAGATGCGGTGGGAGTGTGGACGAGAGGCCCAGAGCTGAGTACCGAAGGAAGGGCCTCCCACCCTTAATAGAGGAGCTCGAGGGCTTCTTGAAGAGGAGGTTTCCGAATTGGGATATGATCGTAAGCTTTCGCTCAGAGTGATTCTAGAGACCGAGGTCTACCCTACTGAGGATGAGAGGAAAGTCATACAAGCGATGAAATCGATAGTACCCTTCAATGAGGAGATCGACGAAGTGGAGATAGTTCATGAGGGGCCTATTAAGGTGTTCAGAGTAAGGAAGGAGGGTCATGATTCCCTATCCAAATTGAGGAATTCCCTCAGGAACAACAGGATATTAGATACTGCGAGAAGCCTACTCCTCTCAAAAAAGGGAACTATCAAACCTCTGAGGTTTCATAAGCAAGCCGCTGCTGTAGGTAGGGTCAACTTAGTTGATGATGAGGAGTTCTTCCTCTAGGTGTTATAGTCCTGAGGATAGATTACGAAGGAGACCCTACTGTTCTAGCTGACTGGCTCACGCCTAAGACGGAGAGAGGCAAGCCTGTGAGCGAAGCTACTCTGCATGAGCTCCTCTACGGCAAAAAGGTTGAGCACTAGATATCTATCGTTAAGAAATCTCTCGCTATGAGAACCTCGCCTCTGTAGGTTTTAGACGCTTCTTCTTGGAACTTCGGCAGATCTTCATCAGAGTACCTAGCGCTGAAGTGTGTCAGAACGAGTTTCTTGACGCTAGATGCTTCAGCGACCTCGCCGGCCTCTAAGGCGGTACTGTGCCCTGTAGATACAGCCCTATCCTTGAGCTCATCTAAGTAAGTAGCCTCATGTATCAACAGATCAGCTCCCTTAGAGGCTTCTATAACGGACTTCGTCGGCCTGGTATCTGAGGAGTAGACTATCACAGGACCCCTTCTAGGGGGGCCCATGACGTCGCTAGGGCTCACGACCCTACCATCGGGCAGTTTCACTGTGAAACCTCTCTGCAGGAATCCTCTCATGAAGATCGGGACTCCAAGTTCATCAGCTTTCTTCGGATCGAATTCTCCAGGTTTATCTTTCTCCTTAAGCTTAACACCGTACGTCTCGAAGCCATTATGATCGACTTCGAAGAATTCCAGTTTGAATTTCCCGAGATCCATCTCCTTACCCACCTCTATCTCGGAGAAGACCACCCTGAACTGAGGTTTAGATCCTGTCCTCTCCAGGATCGAGTTGAGGAGAGACTCAAGACTCTTAGGCCCTATTACGTTGATTTCAGAACTCCTTCTCAGTATACCTAGTGTCTGTATTAGTGGGAGAAGTCCGAAGAAGTGATCCCCATGAAGGTGCGTGATCACGACCTTACTTACGTTCATGATACTCTCTTTTCCCCTTATCATCTGCCTCTGTGTTCCTTCACCGCAATCCAGCAGTATGGAATCTCCTGCTGTCTTCACTAAGATAGCCGGTAGACCTCTATCATCCGTGGGAACTGCTGAGCTCGTCCCTAAGAACTTTATCCTCATATGCTGAGGGCCCTTAAGTAAGTTAAAAGCTCTCACCAGAGCTACTGTAAGTCTCGATCACGAGCCACTATGAGACTAAGGAGTCACTTCAGCTTTCCCACCCAGATCCTCCTAGTCAAAGATCTGTGCTCCCTTACGTCAAATTCGTTAACAATATCAATGCCAATCTCCTCAAACTCCTTATGGCTGAGGAAATCCGCGGGTACGGATATTGCAAACCACCCACCGCTCCTCAGGTAATCAGGGATCCTGCGGACGAAGTTCAGCACTAGTTCCTTCGGCGTACAACCGTGAGAGCTACTCATCCTTCCATAAGGAGGGTCAGTAACTATCCTATCGACCTTTCCCTCGAGTTCGAGCTTGAGGGCGTCCCCAACATAGAGGTGATAGCCCTCGAAGAAACCGTACGCTATTATGTTGTTATTAGCTTGTATAACGATCTTTTCGTCTATATCTACACCAATGAGCTTCGCGCCTATCGAGAGGGCCTCTAAAGCTATACCACCTACCCCTAAGAAGGGATCGAGGACCTCATCCCCCTTCCTAGTTCTAGCTAAGTTCACCATGGCTCTCGCGAGTGTAGGTCTCATTGAAGCTGGGTGGACGTAAGGTCTAGCGGCTACCTCCTTAACCTTGAACATGGACCTGTCAACCTCACTTTCCTTCAAGTAGACCACTATATGATCTGATGTGAGGACAGCGATCACCTCGATATCAGGATTCTCGAGGTCTACTTCAGCTCCTTCATTAGCTTCTA
Source organism: Candidatus Korarchaeum sp. (assembly GCA_033582115.1). Classification (GTDB taxonomy): domain Archaea; phylum Korarchaeota; class Korarchaeia; order Korarchaeales; family Korarchaeaceae; genus Korarchaeum. The sequence continues at coordinate 3,735 of JAVQRZ010000286.1, forward strand.
GGATCCATTCCCCTAGTTTCGATTCAAGCTCATACCTCCTGATATGCTTACAGCAACCCTCAACCCTGGTGCTGCTAACCCTGAACCTTCCAGTTACGTTGGGTGGTTCGAATCTACTCAGGGCTTCGGGAAACTCTGAAGCGTGGATTATAGCGAGAACTCTGCCGAAGCTCCTCGTGAAGGAGAGTCTCTCAGATAGCTCCTTTTCGAGGTCCTTAGAAAGCTCTATGTCTAATATTAAGCAAGATCTCATCTCTTCAATAGTCAAATAAGGCGTATTTAGAGCCTCCAGCGTTGCCTTTACCTCTTCCCTTGGAATTTCCGAGTGTTCGCCTGATAAGAGAAACGCTACCTCCATCTAATGTCCCCTGAGGGTCTCCTCTATATTTCTTATCAACTCTTCCAGACCCTCACCCATCTCCGCTGATATTCTTAGGCTCTTCACACCTATTCTACTCAGCTCATCTTCCGCTCTAGCGAAGTTCTCCCTGAAGTTCTCGAAAAGATCGTACTTGTTCAGAACGGCCAAATACTCCTTCTTAAGTGTTGCGATTAGCTCCCTCAGTAGGGAAAGCTGTTGAGTCAATCTATAGCCACAGGTCTCAGTCGGGTCTAGGATGTAGAGAACAAGCCCTTTGAAATGTCTTAGAGCAGCGATTGCTTGTAGCTCCATCTTGTTCCTCTCCATGAGAGGTCTATCAAGCAAGCCGGGTGTATCGATGAACTGGATGTTGCCTAAAGAGTTTAACCCTCTGTGACCTATGATGAGACCCTTCGTTGTGAATGGGTATGGAGCTATCTCAGGCTTCTTAGTCGTCATCTTAGAAAGTAGAGTGCTCTTCCCTGTGTTCGGCATTCCTGCTATTATCACAGTAGGGGATGATGTATCGAGGTCCGGGAGTTCTTTGAGCCTAGGGATCAACTCCTTCAGGAAGTCGATCTCCTTTCTGACCCTCTTGAGAACTGAAACAGTCCTCCCTAGGAACTCCCTTCTGAGTTCAGCTATCCTCTCTGGATCGTTCTCAGCCTTTATCCTCGATGAGTAAAATCTAAGGAGCCTCTTTATTGTTCGAGAAGCCCAGAATATACTTCCTAGGGAGTGCTTAACTTCGTCAACTCCTCCTATTATCTCCAGTAGCTCCTTGTAGAAGGGATCCAAATTTCCTATGTTTGGAAAATTTTTTACTACGTTATCGAGTTTTGACGAAATAGTATCTGATATAGACTGCAATCTAGAGATTTCCCTTGCTCTTATCTCGGCTATCAAGTTGTGTCTCTTCCCTATAGCCTTAGGCTTTGAGAAGGCTCTTCTGAAGGAGATATCGATCAGTTCCTCAAGTTCAAGAGGCTCAGGAACTGAAGAGAACGGATTCTTCACCTTAAATCATCCCAAGAAGAATATCAAGGCGTTGTATATTAGCATGAGAGCGAAAGGCGCTGATACAGCCCAAGTTAACTTCCTAGCTACGCTCTCATCAGCGTACCTAGCTAGCACCTCCGAGATCATCAATCCCCCATCCAAGGGAAGTATCGGGAGCGCATTTATCACTGCTAAACCCAAGTTGAAGACCATGGTGAGCACCAGAAACTCGAGGACCTGGATAGCGAGGCTCGGGGGCATGGGTATTGAGGGATCGAAGTAAGGGACTGGGTGGAGCTGAACCCCTAAGTAAGGTATGCTCGGGTCTTCGGGTCTTGAGCCGAGCTTCACCGTAAAATTCCCCCTGTCAGTCACTACGACTACGGAATCCCCCGGTTTGAACTTCCTAAGGGTCTCTGAAAGCGAGTTTAAGTCCTCAACAATGTAGCTTCCTATCCCCCTTATGATAACGCCCTCCGGGACCACACCCCAAGACGGTCCGCTCTCGAAGACCCTCTCCACGTAAACACCGGAGGGCTTAGCTGAACCGACATCCATTGAGAAACCTGGGAATATCAAGATAGTGACAATCAGAAATAACAGGAAGGTTACTAGGTTAGCGAATACGCCTGCTGAGTATATGCTCATTTTCTTCAGTCGCTCCGCTTTCCTTAAGGACTCTTCGTCAGGTTCCACGAAAGCGCCTAATAGGAAGAAGAGTATGAAGAAAGCTATTTTCCTCACCGGAACCTTGAAGTAGTGGCTGAGTGTGGCATGTCCTAAGATCTCGTGGACTGAGAGGACGATGAATATCGAGAGGAGAGCCGGTAAGGTAATATCTAGAGTGACACCTGGTATCACGGGAACTATCTGCGCTACTCTAGGACCTATTAAGGAGTCTACAGTTATCTTGACCAGATAAAACGATGAGAAGATCGATAAAGCCACCATCAAGATGACCGATATCTTATGGAGTGGGCCAACTACTTTGGATGTGGGGCCTATCAACCCTGAGAACTTCCTAGGGTCTGTTGATATCTCCAAGTAAAATAAACCTACTCTGAAGAATCCTAGCTTCTTGAACCTCTTGAGCACGATACCTAGAGCGTAGAGAGCGATCCAGAAAATCAGCAAGTTCCTCAGGAAGACTCCTAGATCTATCATCCGACTAACCCCTTATGAGCTCGCTCAGGAGTTCAGCTAGCGTATAGACTGATGGGAGGTACACGTACTCATCCGGGGAGTGGTGATTACCTCCCTCGGGGCCTAATATCACTGACTTTATGTTCCCAAGCTTACTCAAGTAGTTAGCGTCAGATACGGTCCAGTAGACAGAAGTCTCCATCCTTCTACCGAGTATCCTGTTCGAAATCCCTTGAATGTACTCTACGAACTCATCGCTCTCAGGGACCTCATACGGCTCCATAAACGGAGTCGGTCTCTTCATGAGTGAAACCGTGACCTTAGCCCTTAGCTCAGGTGTCCTCCTTATGTAATCCATGAACTTCTTCCTTATGACTCCGGGATCTTGGCCCGGTGGATAGTGCCTGTCCAATCTAACGAGGCACTTATCGGGATGTGCGATTATGAGCTCAGGTGACTTTATAGTCAGGGGGGCTACACTACCCCCTATACCATCAACCCTAGGAAGATCTATCGCCCAGAGTATTATCTTAGCAGCTTCTATTATCGCATTAACCCCGCTCTCCTCAGTCCCAGGCGAGGAAACTCCTGTTACATCGATATCGAAGACGAACCTCCCGTAAGCTCCTCTGAAGAGCTTCATGTTTGTAGGACCCGCGACTATAGCGCCTCTGACCTTGGGGAGCATCCCACTCCTGAGCAGTTCGTAAGTCCCCCTGCTGAACCCCTCCGCATCACAAACTGCTGCTAGGATCACACCCCTATCGTCCTCAGGTGAGCTCATCAGGGCTTCCATCATCGCTGCTAAAGCGCTCTTATCATCGTAAACACCCAGCCCGTAGAACTTCTCCCCCTCCACCTCCCCCCAGGGGTTCTTAGTCCAGTTAGAGTATATCTCAAAGGTATCCGTGTGAGCTAGGAATAGGATGCTATCCGAATCCCTTACGTTCTTGTAAGCTATTAAGTTACCAGCGCAGTCCTTAACCGGTTGATGGATCACTTTGTCAGCGTACCTAGCTAGCACGTCCTGTAGGTAGTAAACGAGTTCCCCCTCCTTACCCCTGAAGCTCTTTATACTCACCAAATCTATCAGTATATTCTTCAGTCTGTCTGGGTTGATCCTAGCCATTAGGGATCTCCTCAAGCTGTCTTCACCGGTATGAACTCAAGCCTGCTTCCCCTCTCGGTTATCACTAGTAAATCTATGCCATCCCCTGAGAGAGCATCCCTAGATATAGCCTCCCTCATAGCCCTCTCTGCAAGATCAACAGCTTCGCTCTCACTCATACCCTCCCTGAAGTTCCTCTCAAGTACTCCTGTCGCTATCTGGGCTCCGGTACCGACAGCCGCGAAGTTCTCTTCCATAAGTCCCCCTGCAGGATCTAGCACGAATACCCTCGGACCCCCTCCGTCAATACCACCTACTATGATCTCAGCATAATATATGCCGCTGAACCTTCCTTGATAAAGCAATATCGAGAGGAGCTTAGCTACGTTAGTCGGAGTAGCGACCTTATCGTTCTCCAGCTCGTACATAATTATGTTGTATCTAGCGATATCAACTAGCTCCTGAAAGTCGCCTGGAAGACCTGCTGTAGATACCCCTACCCTCTCGTTTATCGAGAAGACCTTCCTAGCTGACTTGCTTAGTATGAAGCTACTGTAGGAGACTCTCCTATCTGCTGCTAGGATCACGCCCCTGCTGAATTTAAGTCCTAGAGCTGTCGCTAGTACCACCTTAACACCCCTTTAACTTCATCCATAAGCCCCGGGCGGGATTCGAACCCGCGCCCTCCGCCTTACCAAGGCGGCGCTCCGACCGGGCTGAGCTACCGGGGCCATGTAGGTCAATAGTTACTCACTTATAAACGATACTAACGGTGCCTCAGCAACGAGACCAAGCTCATCGCTATCATCAATAAGATCAGGACGTATGGAAGGAGAGACAAGACTCCCTCTGATCCTCTCATCTTAACCTCTATCCTATCTCCCGCTTTGAAATAACCGGCATAACTCGTAGATAGCGCTGTTATGTATATGAAAATCCCTTCATCATCCCTATACCACTCCATATGAAGTTCAGGTACCTCAGACACGATAAAGGGATTTCCACTCTCTCGCAGCCTGAGGAATAACGTTGGAATTGTTTCTTCGACTTCAACAATATACCTTCCATCTACACCAGAGGTCCTGAAGGGGACCTCCATGTTGTAAATCCTTAGGGTGGGATCCCCTAAGAGGACTTCGCTAACTGATTCATTATCTCGACCCTCTGAGCCACTTATCTTCAAGTTGTTTACGATCTTAACAGCCTCTCCCAAGCTGCTTCCGTTCATCAAGAGCAAGAGGAGGAGGTCAGGATAGGAGGTACCGAACTCGGATTTCAAGCTGAACTCTACCTTCGTCGACCCTACGTAAGCTAGAGCGCCTGAGTCCAAGAATGAGTATGCTATTGAATCTTCCGGATTTTCTAAATCTGAAAATTTTAATGTACTACATGACAATGTAATAATTATAGAACTGAATGTATCTAGCTGTTTAACTGTGCGTGCAGTCACCACGAGGTAGCTATCAGGTCTCAAAGCCATCACGTACGGGTTACCGTGTAGAGATAGGTAGATGAGACCTCCCTCTACGTTCACTGCAGATTTCACAGTCTCTTCAGTCAAGTTC
>JAVQRZ010000287.1:0-2164 GCA_033582115.1 Candidatus Korarchaeum sp.
GAAGCTAGCCGCTAGGCTTGATGAGAGAGGTGTAATAGCGAAGGGAAAGTTAGATCCTCTCATAGATAAGCTCACTGAGCTCCATAGAAGGGGATTAGTCAAGATAAATCACTCAGCGATGGAAATAGTAGTTGCAGCCCACTTCATATCTAGGGGTTATGAGGTCGATGTAGAGGTCCCCATAGATGACCTCAAGTGCGATCTCCTTTGCTTGAAGGATTTCAGGGTAATAGTAGAGGTAGAAACAGGCTACGTTCCCCCGGAGCATGCTTTGGATCCGGACAGCTTCTGCAGAGCCAGAATAGCCAGCAAGATAGCTAGATACAGCATCCACTCCGACGAGTTCTACTTAGCTGCCCCCCCAACGTACCTCATGGAGATCCCTTCCTTCATTCTGCTTCCACCCGAGGAGAGGGGCGACTCCGAGCTGATCAAGTGGAAATCACTGCTTGATGTTTACTACACGAGTCCCCCGATATCCATAGAGGTCCTGAGGAGGGCGAAGTTGAATGGAGTACTGGTAACATCAGTCGACGAGGGGAGAGTAAGTGAACTGAGCCCTATAGCTTATCTGAGACTATTTAGAATTATTTGAGGGGCTTTCGGGGTCTTATCGGTGCGGAAAGCTCAGTGTTTGTAGCGATGAGTCATCTTAGATCTCTTCCGATCCCCTCTCCCGGCCCCCTTAAATTATGACATTGAGCCTTAATAAGCTTTTCTCATGAGTAGATTTCAGACCCTCGTTTAGGATCTGATGACTACCATCCTTCTTCCCGACGGGTCTCTTACGCTCTTCCAACGTATCAAGGAATGCTTTGGATAGCGAAAGGCAAGAACTTCATTTTTCCATCCATAGGAGCTGCTTCTCATCAGATGTTTTCCTGCTATTGCATGAGAACTAGTATCAGGAGCTATCGGTTCTCTCACCCGACCGTATGTCCAAGGAGCCTACCACACTGACCTACTAAGATGTCACTAGGTCTGTACTCAAGGGTACCGATCCCGCACCGAGTACCGTAGAGGAGTGATTTTACCTGTTGTTAGGAACTGCTCCGTCCTCACACCCAACCATATCTCCAGAGTTTCCAGCACAGTGTTTACTAACATATCATTAGGTCTTCCGATGGTGATCCCGGGGCATCTAGAGTCCACATATACGTAAAAGGTACCGTACTTACTCGAAAAAGTTGCTTCTTCCTTCTTTCCATACTCAGGATTCTCGAATATATGGAAGGGCCAGATCTTACATGCCTTCGGTTTCACGCCGATCTCCTGCAGATAGCAGAGCTCAAAGGGACCTAGTTTGGATAAGAAGGGACATCTTCCTCTATCCTTCCTCAAGAAGAATCTCCCTTTCCTTACCTCAATGTGGCACCATCCGAATATCCTAGCCACAGCGAACGCTTCGCTCACTCTAAGGGGAATCGCAAAATGGGAGCAGCAGATACCACAGGCATAGCATCTGAAGGAACTTACCGAGCTCCAAGGAAGGTACATCGGGTACCTCCCTGTAAGTTAGCTGATTTCAGTTTACCCCTTAAATGTTACGTTAATAGACATAGGAAATATTTGAACTACTTGGTTATATCTCCCGACCTTAGCGGAAGGATCGTACTATTGGAGAGCTTAAACTCGCATAGAGACCTCGATAATTGCCTATTACCGCTATTAGGGATCATTAGTGAAGAAGTACTAAGATAACTAACATTAGAAGCTGATAGAAATTCATATCCTCCTCTTATAGCTATCCTTCAGGGAATATCTAATAGAAGCCCCGTATAATCCCCCCTTTCCATCAATCTTGGAGCGTTAAGTTCTGTATGTGGATCTCAGCTTACTAGAGAGCAGGCTTGCCAAAACCCATAGAGACAACAGGGCCATCTTGAAAGACAATCTCACCTCTTAAGAAGACTCTATCGACCTTCCACTTAAGTTCCTTCCCGATTAGAGGACTCGCCTTAGCCTTAGTGTATAGGTCCTCGGGTTTGGGAACCCATCTCTCTCTCCTTAGCACCACGAGGTCGGCGAGGTTTCTTGGAACAAGGAAGCCCCTTCTTAGATTGAGGTGCGAAGCCGGTTCTAAGCTGTACATCAGTAGGGTCCTATAAGGAAGCGATCCTTCTTCAACGCATTGGATTAAGAAAGGAGTGAACGCATCCAGCCA
>JAVQRZ010000288.1:0-5621 GCA_033582115.1 Candidatus Korarchaeum sp.
CACGATAAGAGGCGCAGCAGGAGGAGCTATACTCATAGCGGAATTGATGAGATCCGAAGGGATCATTTAAGGGGCTCAGCTGACTTAACCACTATTATAATTTTCCCTCGCATCCTTCTGTAGCTGGTGACTCTATGCTGCTATCGGACAGAGCGATAAGGTCGTTAATAGAGGAGGGGAGATTATCAATAAAACCTCTTTATGAGGACTCAATAAGGGAGAACGGAGTTGACATGAGGATAGGTCCTGAGATAGCCTTTCCCGCGGTCAGGGGGGAGGTCATAGATCCCACTGAGGACGATCCCTCACTTCACTTTTCCATCAGGAAGATACCTGACGACGGAATAATAGTTCCGGGAAATACATCAATCCTCCTGGTAACTGAGGAGTACGTTAAAATGCCTGATGACGTAGCGGCTCTCTGCGGCCTGAGGAGCTCGATAGCTAGATGGGGTTTTATAGCAGCTCCCACTTTAGTAGACGCCGGCTTCGAGGGACAGCTGACTATAGAGGTCATGTGGACTAGACCCGCTCCTATCAAACTATACAGGGGACTGAGATTCCTCCACGTGGTCTTCTTCAGGACCGATGGGAAGGTTGAAATACCTTACTCAGGAACCTATCAAGGGCAAAGAGGTGTTACCTTACCGAAGAAACTGGAAAAAACATGATCAGTTCTTTACAAGACTTTCGGAGGGGGGATCTCATTTTTACCCTTCATAAATAAGAGGGAGGTAAGGGTTCACGCTGATTTGAGAATAGCGAGAATAATCTTCTATACGTCTAACCAATGAAATTATGAATGATGATAAATTAATAATCACGCTTCCCGATTCTCCGGACCAGAAAGACCCCGCAAGTTCATATAAGTGCTGACTACTCACTACTGAAGGTACGAGATGAGGGTAACCAAGGTCGTTAAAAGAGACGGTAGGATAGTTGAGTTCGATTCCTCGAGGATCAGAAGGGCTATTGAGAAAGCGATGAGGGAAGTCGGTAGTTACGATGAAGCGATTCTAGATAAGGTCGTTAAGTACGTATTGGATGTAATAGAGCGGACCTTCAGCGATGAGAGGCCTCCTCACGTCGAGGAGATACAGGACATAGTTGAGCTAGCTTTGATGAAGTACGACTTATTCGAGGTAGCTAAAGCATATATAGTCTACAGGAAGGAGAGGGAAAAGATAAGAAAGGAGAAGATGGCGATTCTCGGGAAGGATTATGTTGACGATATAGATAAGAGGCTCTCTCTCAATGCCATCAGGCTTATAGCGACTAGGTACCTCCAAAAGGGCCCTGACGGTAGGTTCCTAGAGGACCCCAAAGGGCTCTTCGTCAGGATAGCCTCACTCGTAGTGATACCTGACGTGTTATACGATCCTAAGATCTTCGATAAGGAAGGTACTCAAGAGTTACATCCTTATGAGGAATTTGACCCTGAGAAGTGTTCGGGAAAACTCGGCTTAAGGGGAGGAGATCCTGAGAACCACTTAGCACCACCTTTCACTTGGAACAGCTATCATCTAGAGAGGATGAAGGCTCTTTACGATGAACTCAACTCACAGCATAAGATGAGGGTGAGCTGGTCTACTTTTCTCGAGATGCTCAGGAAAGGGGAGTTTGATCATCACTACGAGGACTTCATTAATTACTACAGGCTGATGGTAGACTTGAAGTTCCTGCCGAACTCACCCACACTATTTAATGCTGGTACGAGACTCGGTCAGCTCTCAGCGTGCTTCGTGCTCCCAATAGAGGACTCAATAGAGTCGATAATGAGGGTAGCGACGGAAGCTGCGATAATATTCAAATCAGGTGGTGGCGTAGGGATAAACTACTCTAACTTGAGGCCTCAGGGTGATATAGTCAGATCAACCGGAGGCCAAGCTTCAGGACCCGTCAGCTTCATGCGTATTGTAGATGTCATCACCGATGTGGTCAAGCAGGGTGGGAGGAGAAGAGGAGCGAATATGGGGATACTGGAGATATGGCATCCTGATATAGTGAAGTTCATCGAGGCTAAAGCTAAGCCCGGGAACCTAGAGAACTTCAACCTCTCGGTGATGATAACGGAGGACTTCTGGAGGTACTACGAGAGTGGGGAGGAATATCCACTGATCAACCCTAGGAATAACGAGGTTTGGGCTACTATAGATCCTAGAGAGGTCTTCAGGAAGATATCTGAGATGTCTTGGAAGACCGGAGATCCAGGAGTGCTCTTTGCTGACAACATAAACAGGAGGAACGTGCTGAGGGATTGTTTAGGAGAAATAAGGTCCACTAATCCTTGCGGAGAGGAGCCTTTATATCCTTATGAATCTTGCAACCTAGGGAGTATAAACCTATATGCCTTCATAAGGAGGGAAGATGGTGTAATTGAGTTCGACTGGAGTGATTACATCAAGAGCATAAGGATCGCCTTGAGGTTCCTTGACAACGTAATAGATATCAATAAGTTCCCGATCCAGGAGATAGAAAGGAGGACTAAGGAATCCAGGAAGGTTGGTTTGGGTTTAATGGGCTTAGCCGATGCACTCTACGCCTTAAGTATCCCGTACAATAGTGAGGAGGGCTTCGAGTTCATGAGGAAGGTAGCTGAGTATCTGACATACTATGCGATGCTTGAAAGCGTTGAGAGAGCGAAGGAGAGAGGTAGCTTTCCCCTCTTCCCGAAGTCAGGTTATGTCAAGGGGGAGATGCCTGTTGAGGGGTTCTATCATCCTGAGATCTGGAACTTGGATTGGGATCACTTACGCGAGCAGGTGATGAGGTACGGGATAAGGAACGCTGAGGTAACTACTATAGCACCTACAGGATCTATATCAATGATAGCAGATGTCTCCTCAGGTATAGAACCTCAGTTCGCTCTAGTCTTTGAGAAGAGAGTTACAGTAGGCTCGTTCTTCTACGTAGACACTGAGTTTGAGAGGCAGCTTAAGGAGAACGGCTTGTACTCGGAGAAGCTCCTCAGAGAGGTCTCTGAAAACGGAGGCTCCGTTCAGGGCATAGGACCTCCCGAAGGTAAGGAGGATGTATTCAGGAGTATGCAACGCGTGTTCTTAGTTGCTTACGACATACCTTGGTGGGACCACATAAGGGCTGAAGCTGAGATATCTAGGTGGATATGCGCAGCTGTGAGCAAGACGATAAACATGCCCTCATGGGTATCCGTCTCAGATATAGAGAAAGCGTACTTATTCGCTCACAAGCTGGGACTCAAGGGGATAACTATCTATAGGGACGGCTCTAAGACAGCCCAAGTACTGGTCACCCCTACGCAGAGGAGAGGGGAGTACGTTTGCTTCATCCAGAATGACACGCTGAAGATGATGGAATCGCTAGGGATAGAGCTACCGCAACTGAGGAAACCTAAGGTTGAGGAGAAGCCTATAACTCAACCGTTCTTCAAACAACCAACACCACAGCCCAATCACGTTGAAACCTGTCCTGAATGCGGGAGCACTAGAGTGGTCCATAGGGAGGATTGCGTCAGCTGCCTAGATTGTGGTTGGTCAGCATGTGTAGTGACGTGATAGGGATGATCCACCTCTACACTGGCGATGGTAAGGGTAAAACGACAGCTGCCTTCGGGTTAGCCCTCAGAAACGTAGGGTGGGGTGGCAGGGTTTTGGTAATCCAGTTCCTTAAAGGAGCTATAAGCGGCGAGCTTAATGCTACATTAAGACTACCGAGCTTAGAGATCAAGCAGTATGGAACAGGGAAGTTTTTAATTAACGGATCTGCCGATGAGAAGGATCGCGAGTTAGCTAGGGAGGGACTAGAGGAGGCTAGGGTAGCTCTCTCATCCGGAGAGTACAGCTTAGTAGTGCTAGATGAGATAAACGTAGCGGTCCACTTAGGTCTGCTTGAGGAGAAGGAGGTATTAGAAGTAATCAAGAGTAAGGATTCATCAACCGAAGTTGTTTTGACGGGAAGGTATGCCCCTAAATCTTTTTATGATTTAGCAGATTACATCACAGAATTTGTGAAAATAAAGCATCCTTATGACTCAAATGCTCGAGCTAGAAGAGGTATAGATTACTAAGTAAATTAAATTATTATTACTAAATGTGGTACTGGCAGAATAGAATATTACTATATGACACTTATAAAAAATTTTAAATAGTGGCCCCTCTTAAGGCCCTACAAGAACAGGATCGAGGTAGACTTGAGATGCAGACGGTCTCCCCCGATTCGCTAAGCATTGTGATAACTTTCTCCCTCGGCCTGATCTTAGGGTTAGGCATAGGGATAATAGGAATCCTATTAGGGAAGATAATCTCCCCGTTTAAGGAGTTTCCAAGGAAGAGGGAGAGGTACGAGTGTGCGAACCCCCCCAGAGGGAGAGCTAGAGGTCTGCTCATGATGCAATATTATCCCTATCTCATCCTATTCCTCACGATAGAACCCATAATGATATACTCATTCCTCCTCCTTCTGGAATCTCATGTATACCCCTCATTCACTCTCCTCCTCTTCCTCGGGATACTCGGTATAATAATACCTCCTTTGATCTTCGGTCTTCACTCCGCCAGGAGGTTGGAACTATGGTCTGCTCCTTAGAGGGCACGCTCTTAGTGGGAAACTTAGAGAGGTGCGCTAGGAAAGCTGCAGCATGGTTGGTCAACAAGAGACCGCTGAGGAACATAAGGGACTGGGGTATATCTTTCTCCCTCTGGCCTGTTCACTTCACTACAGCATGCTGTGGTGCTGAGTTCGCAGCTTCAGCAGCTCCTAAGTACGATGCTGAGAGGTTGGGATTCCTCCCTTTCATAGGGATAAGGCAGTGTAATCTCCTCTTCATTGAGGGGACCCTCAGCAGGAAGATGGCAGAAGCAGCTACTTGGGTCTACGAGCAGATGCCCGAACCGAAGTTCGTCATAGGCATGGGAGCTTGCGCTATTGATGGCGGTATATTCTGGAACAGCTACAACATAGTGAGACCTATAGACATACTTCCCGTTCACGTCTTTATACCTGGATGCCCTCCGAGACCTGAAGCAGTAGCTCAAGCGATAATCATGTTACAGAGGAAAATCAGGAGCGGGGAGCTGGTGAGATATGAAGGTTGAAGACTTGAGGAAGGAGGTAGAGGTTAAGCTAAGCGGTTTAGGAGCTGAGGTGAGCTCTAGAGACCCTAATGTAGTAGAGGTCAGGGTTAGCAGGGAGAGGGTTGTTGAAGTAGCTATCAAGCTTAGGGAGATGGGGATGGATCACGTCAAAGCTGTAACAGCTATAGATTACCCTAACGAGAGGTTAGAAGTGGTCTACATAACATCATCCTACTCTAGCCCCGATATTTCCTACTTCCTCGTTAACCTCAGGATATCACTACCTTACGAAGATCCGAGGATGCCCTCGCTAACTCAGGTATGGCCTAGCGTTCTATATCAGGAGCAAGAAGAACACGATCTATTGGGTGTTCACTTTGAAGGTAATCCTAGGATGGGAGAGAGACTCCTCCTCCCTGAGAATTACACCGGAATACCACCACTGAGGAAGGAGTTTAAGGTGAGGACGGAGGGAATAGACGCATGAGCTCATCGGAGGAGAGAGAGCTCGAGCTACTAATAGGACCCCAGCATCCGGCTTCAGGTCATATGAGGTTGGTAGCGAGGATA
>JAVQRZ010000289.1:0-1213 GCA_033582115.1 Candidatus Korarchaeum sp.
CTATCAGCTCCTATAAACGCTTGATTCTTGAGGAATGGTACGCTCAGCCCCAGGACCGAGAGTGAGGTCATAGCTGTGTAGTGGACGTCCTCCCAGGTGACTAGTAGCGGGTCTCCAACCAGGTAGGACCAGATACTCTCCCTCACCGGGAAGCTCGTCATCACATAGTATAGGGAGAGGGCTGTGAGGGAGACCGTTAGCGAGAGGAATATTGCTGTAGCCACGTCGGGTCTTAGACCCATTGAAATCATGTAGAAGACCGCCAATACTAAGATCACGCTCAAGGTCAAGGACATCAGTTGGTAAGGAACACTTAAAACCCTATTTAGTATGATCGCTAGAAGCGCTGACATTAGGGCGGAGTGCGGTAGGGAACCCGCTAGGAAGAGCAACCTCCTAGAGAGCACCAGTGGACTCACTACACCGAAGACCATGGAGGAGAGAGAGATCACTAAGAACCACCTGATATCTAGGAAGAGTTCAAACTGCATGGTAATCCACCACGTGGAGGCACCTCTCAACGAGCATTACGCTCCTCCCGTAGACACGTTTCATCACATCCTCGTTCATCACCTCAGCGGGTGGTCCCATGGCTACTATGCCTCTGTTCAGGGCTAATATAGCTCTAGCCTTCTCTAGGAAGAGCGTGGGGTCGTGGCTGCTCACGATAAAGAGCTTCCTCTCAGATAATTCTAATATCATCTTTATGAGGGAATCCCTCCCTGCAGCGTCTACAGCTGCGAGAGGCTCGTCCATCAAGAGTATCGGTGGATCTGAGATTAGGGCCCTAGCTAATAGGGCTCTCTGTTTCTGTCCTCCGCTCAGTTGTTGAAAGGGCTTATCAAAAACCTCGTTCAGGCCTAGCTCACTTGCCAAGGATTCGAGGAGCTTACGCTTATCATTCATCCTTAGAGCAGGGATCCTCTTCTTAAGGATGACCGCTGACTCTATGAACTCCTTAGTGCTTATAGGGAATAGAAAGTCGATCGTACTGAGTTGGGGAACGTATCCAGCGAACCTTCCAGCTTTCCCAGGGTCTCCCGTAACGTCCACACCGTTCATGTAGACTCTGCCCTTCAACTCAACTAAGCCAAGCAACGCCCTGAAAAGAGTTGTTTTCCCAGCTCCATTAGGCCCTATCACCAAGAAGAGACCGGGACCAACTAGCTCGAAGGTCTCCCTATTGAATATCACCTCATCGCCGTAACTGACC
>JAVQRZ010000290.1:0-1837 GCA_033582115.1 Candidatus Korarchaeum sp.
GCGCTATCTTCTCCAAGCCTATCGGTACCTCGCTGCTTCCCTCCTCTAGGACCCCTGCTCCTCTGTTCACCTCTATTATCTCGCCGGAGACAGGAGCGTATATCTTCTCAGTGGTCTTACTGCTCTCAACGACGCCTATTCTCTCTCCCTTCCTTACCTTACTCCCGACAGGCTTAACCTCCAAGAACGTTATATCCCCAAGTTGTTCAACTGCGTAAGAAGTTATTCCGACTATAGCCTTATTTCCGGATATTTTCACCCATTCGTTCGTCTTTGTATAAAACCTATCGGAAGGAATCCTCATAGTAGCACCGAGAGACCGAGGGGCTACAGGTTAAAACCTTTCAGCTCTACAGTTCGAATAAGCCGTCCTCACTTATCTTAAAGGCAGCCTGCCCGGAGGGAAGGTAAGATGAGTCCTCGAGCGTGACCAATATCTTGTTGTCCCTGACCCTCCTGAAGCAGAGCATGTTGTGAGGGACGTGCGCCAGGACAAACCCCCCTTTGGAGTATAAGTCCCTCCCCCACCTCACCGCATGCATAGTCATCATGACTATGCATCCCCTCTCAGCAACTCCTCTAAGGGCTACTAGCACCTTCTGAAGTTCCTCCTGTCTCTCCTTGAGCCCTCTCAAGCCCTCATAACCGCTGAAGGGGTAAGAGATAGAGTCCAAGCAGAGGAACCTAGCTTCATCGGATCTCATGAGCTCCACTGATAGCTCGAGTGCTAGATGGAGCTGCTGCAAGTTGTAAACCCTCATGACCCTTATCCTCGATAGATCACCCTCTGGGAGGTTGTTCTGCTTCAGGAAAGCTAAAGCTCTCTTGGGATCGAAAGTGCCCTCGGTATCGATAAAGCAAGCTACTTTAGAGGATATACCGCCTCTTTCAATCTCCATAATAGACCTAATAGTCATGTAAATGCAAAATTGGGTCTTCCCTGAGGAAGGAGGTCCATAAATACCTGTTATCGTCCTTAGCCTGACCCCCCCACCCAAGAGCTCGTCCAAGCCCCTCATTCCCGTCCTCAAGAGAGGGCCTTCGGAGAGCAGCTCTTCAGCTGTCACAGGCTTGAAGAAGAGGAGACCCACCTCCCTGAGTATCTCCCTAGCTACATCCCTATCGACGTCTAGTCTCTTGGCTAGCTCGTAATCAGTCATGAGGATCAGGTCCTCTATCCCTATCCCCTTCTCCTTCATCACCTCTAAGTACTTCCTATCTATCCTACCTGAGAGCTTATCTAAGTCCATTCAATGCCCTACCTCCTTGAGGCCGAGCAGGTGAGCTATCGTATTGGATCCCCAATGGAGGAGGGGGGTGAGGATCACTAGGAACAGGATTGACTCTAAGGGTAAGCTCTCGAGCGGTGAGGCAAAGAGGAGGGAGAATATGAGGAACCCCTCTTGATCTAATATAGGGGCTGAACTTCCCTCAGCTAGCCCCATCCTCCTCTTCAAGAAGGAACCGAGGCAATCACCTACCATAGCTCCTAGAGAGAGAACGAAGCCCTGCAAGAGCCTTCCCTGAAGTACTCCGACGATGGAGCCTACTAGAATTCCGGAGAGGAAGCCCCTCACGGTCTTATGGTCCCCCAGTATCCTCCTACCGTCGATAAAGTTCCTCCCCATGTCGAGAGGCCTCCCTCCCCCGAAGACGACTGGAGACATGTTAGCGAAGTAAGAGGGGAGGACGTACCATATCGCTTGCAAGTAGGGGTTCAGTTCCATTCGACCACCTCCACCTCATCGAACAGGTTAGAAAACCACTCGGGTACCTCTGCTTCAGTAGTGTGAACACTTACTAGAGATCCTGACTGCTTTTCAAATGATCTCACGAG